>JASHSD010000751.1 GCA_030036985.1 Bryobacteraceae bacterium | reverse complement strand
AAGATTTTTTCGCGCAAGGGACAGGATAAGGACGAGCGGTCACGGCGCATTGAAGAAGCGCAGATCGCGCGTCTGCAGCGCAACCTGAACGACGAAATCCGCATTCTGACCGATGAGCGGGCCAAGCGCCTCGCGATTCTGCTCGAAGGCAGGGAAGTGCTGGCCGACCTGCACGACGAGAAGACCAATAAGAAACTCTTCGCCAAGGGCGCGCTTCTGGATCGGGAGTCCATCGAGAAGACGCGGTCGCGCGATCTGAAGCGCGTCCGGTTCAACAACAAGGACTCGCGCATCAACGAGCAGATCGACGAAATCGAAGAGATGACTTCGCGCCAGATCGCGGTGCTCGAAAAGATCACCGACGAAAAAACGGCGAAGCTGCGCAAGGGCGATGAGCTGCCGCCGGGCGTAATCAAGCTCGTCAAGGTTTACATCGCGATGAAGCGCAAGCTTTCGGTCGGCGACAAGATGGCCGGACGCCACGGAAACAAGGGCGTGATCGCGCGCATTCTTCCGGAAGAAGATATGCCGTATCTGCCGGATGGAACGCCGGTGGAGATCGTGCTGAATCCGCTGGGCGTGCCAAGCCGTATGAACGTGGGTCAGATTCTCGAAACCCACCTCGGCTGGGCAGCCAAAGTACTGGGCGTGGAATTTGCAACCCCGGTGTTTGACGGCGCTACCGAAAAAGGCATCAAGGAGATGCTGAAGAAGGCGGAGCTGCCGTCTTCGGGCAAAACGAAGCTGCACGACGGGATGACCGGGCAGGAATTTGAACAGCCGGTTACCGTCGGCTACATCTACATGCTGAAGCTGTCGCACCTGGTCGACGACAAGATTCACGCGCGCTCGATCGGGCCGTATTCGCTGATCACGCAGCAGCCGCTGGGCGGCAAGGCGCAGTTCGGCGGACAGCGCTTCGGCGAAATGGAAGTGTGGGCGCTCGAAGCATACGGCGCGGCTTACATTCTGCAGGAGCTGCTGACGGCGAAGTCGGACGACGTGTACGGACGGGCGAAGATCTACGAGGCCATCGTGAAGGGCGAGGCCGCGATCGAGCCGGGCGTGCCGGAATCGTTCAACGTGCTGATTCGCGAATTGCAGTCCCTGTGTCTCGATGTCGAGTTGATGAAGAAGTTCCGCGAGCAGGCCGAAGATACGGCGCTGGCTGCGGACTAGTTTAATGACGCTCCCTTGCGGTCGCGGCTCGGCAATGCTTCGGAGCCGCGCCCGTGAGGAAGTGGTTGATTTGATTTATCAGGAGAAATAATGCGATCCTCTCCCTACGATCGGGCAAATATTACCGCGGATTTCGACTCTATCCGGATCTCTCTCGCTTCCCCCGAGAAGATCCGAAGCTGGAGTCACGGTGAAGTCACCAAACCGGAAACCATCAATTACCGCACGTTCAAGCCGGAACGCGACGGCCTGTTCTGCGCGCGGATCTTCGGACCCGTGACGGACTGGGAATGCCTCTGCGGCAAGTACAAACGCATGAAGCACCGCGGCGTGATCTGCGACAAGTGCGGCGTCGAAGTGACGCTGGCGCGCGTGCGCCGCGAACGCCTCGGACATATCGAGCTGGCCAGCCCCTGCTCACATGTGTGGTTTTTTAAAGGCCTCCCTTCGCGCATCGGCCATTTACTCGATATCACGCTGCGCGAACTCGAGCGCGTGCTTTATTTCGAAGCCTATGTGATCGTCGACCCGGGCACGGTGGCCGACCTCGCCCAGGGCGAAGTCATCTCCGACGACCGCAAACGCCAGCTCGAACAGGACCCCGAAACCGCCGGTAAATTCGTCGCCATGATGGGCGCCGAAGGCATCAAAGAGCTGCTCAAGAAGGTCGACGTCGAATTTTTGAGCGAAGACATTCGCGAAAAGATGAAGACCGAAACCTCCCAGCAGAAGAAGCTGAAGTTCGCCAAGCGTCTGCGCGTGGTCGAAAGCTTCCGCAAATCGGGCAACAAACCGGAGTGGATGATCCTCGACGTGCTTCCGGTTATTCCTCCCGAACTGCGTCCGCTCGTGCCGCTCGATGGCGGCCGTTTCGCCACTTCCGATCTCAACGATCTCTATCGCCGCGTCATCAACCGCAACAACCGTCTGAAGAAGCTGATGGAGCTGCATGCGCCGGACGTGATCGTCCGCAACGAAAAGCGCATGCTGCAGGAAGCCGTCGATGCGCTCTTCGACAACGGACGCCGCGGCCGCGTGCTGCGCGGCGCCAACAACCGCCCGCTGAAATCGCTCTCCGACACGCTCAAAGGCAAGCAGGGCCGCTTCCGCCAGAACCTGCTGGGCAAGCGCGTCGACTACTCCGGCCGTTCGGTCATCGTGGTCGGCCCCGATCTCAAACTGCACCAGTGCGGTCTGCCGAAAAAGATGGCGCTCGAATTGTTCAAGCCGTTCATCTACCATCGGCTGGAACAGCGCGGACACTGCACCACCATCAAGCAGGCGAAGGAATTGGTCGAGCAGCAGGATCCGGTGGTGTGGGACATCCTCGAAGAGGTCATCAAGGACCATCCGATTCTTTTGAACCGCGCGCCCACGCTGCACCGCCTCGGCATCCAGGCCTTCGAGCCGGTGCTCGTTGAAGGCAAGGCGCTCAAGATTCACCCGCTGGTCTGCACGGCGTTCAACGCGGATTTCGACGGTGACCAGATGGCCGTCCACATTCCGCTCTCGCCCGAAGCCCAGATCGAAGCGGCCACGCTGATGCTCTCGGCGAACAACATCCTTTCGCCCGCTCATGGCGGTCCCATCACCATCCCCACGCAGGACATGGTGCTCGGCTGCTACTATCTGACGAAATCGCGTCCCGGTTCAAAGGGCGAAGGCCGCACCTTCGCTTCCACCGACGACGTTCTGATCGCTCTCGAAATGGGCGAAGTGCAGACCCTGACGCCGATCAAGCTGCGCTACACCGGCCGCGTAATCGACCTCAGCAAGGCGTTCGATAACCAGAACATTATTCACACTGAGCCGATCGAGTTCGTGAAGCAGTACATGGACACGACCGTCGGGCGCGTCATCTTCAACGACCATCTTCCCGAAGAGATGCCGTTCATCAACGGCCTGCTCAAGAAGAAGGGCCTCGGCCAGCTGGTGCAGTATTGCTACCTGCGGTTCGGCCTGCAGACCACGGTCGATATGCTGGATAAGGTCAAGAACCTCGGCTTCCTCTATGCGACGCGCGCCGGCATCTCGATCGGCGTCGACGACATGGTCGTGCCGGGCGAGAAGAAAGATCTGGTGGCGAACGCCGAAAAGGAAGTGGTGGCCGTCGAAAACCAATATCAGGACGGCGCCATTACCCACGGCGAGCGCTACAACAAGATCATCGAAATCTGGTCCCGCGTGACCGAAAAGGTTTCGGACGAAATGTTCAGCGCCATGGAAGAGGATGACCGCACCGGCCGCTACCTGAATCCGATTTACATCATGGCCGATTCCGGCGCGCGCGGTTCGAAACAGCAGATCCGCCAGTTGTCCGGCATGCGCGGTCTGATGGCGAAACCCTCGGGCGAAATCATCGAGACCCCGATCACCGCGAATTTCCGCGAAGGCCTCAACGTGCTGCAGTACTTCATCTCGACGCACGGCGCGCGCAAAGGTCTGGCCGATACGGCTCTGAAAACGGCCGATTCGGGTTATCTCACGCGGCGTCTCGTCGATGTGGCACAGGACGTGATCGTGACGGAAGATGACTGCGGC
>JASHSD010000750.1 GCA_030036985.1 Bryobacteraceae bacterium | reverse complement strand
GATCTCGTTGCTGAAGCGTTGGCTCCTGGGCACCCATCAGGGCGGAATCAGCCATCCGCACTTGGAGTACTACCTGGATGAGTTCACCTTCCGTTTCAATCGACGAAAATCCGGCAGCCGCGGGAAGCTTTTCTTCCGCCTGGTCCAACAGGCGATGGTCACCGCGCCCGAACCCTATCATGTCTGCAACCTGTACTGCGCCGAAGAATGAACTCCTCGCTGATTGCAGGTGGGTAAATGGCCACCTGCTCAGGCTTGTAGTCCACCGTCAGGCTCACCCCGAGGTATTCGGAGTCCTACGGAAGGTCGGCCGGAGCGGCGATGCTGGTCGGCCGGGAAGTGATCTGCAAGGGCACCGTTTCGGAACGGCCACCGACTATGTATCGATTCTGGCTCGGTGTTGCAAGTCAGTTGTCCGTTGGGATTTTTTCTGCATGATCAACGACGAGGACATCGAGCGGGCCTTTTCGCGATTCTAATTTGAGCCCCAGCTGTTCCTGGACTGCAGCAAATATCGATGGACCGCTGTCGTCGGATTTGACTCCGTCATCCATCGTCCATTCGAGGTTAAACGCGAAGTCCCCTTTGAGCCCGGTCATGTCCAAAACAGTCTGCCGCTGGTAACGGGACAGCAACAGAGCCAGGGATTTCATCGGCATGCTGTTGGCCAATATCCGACCGCGCGTCGCTGCATTATCTCCAGTTGAATGCTTCGCTTCCTGAAGTTTCGGACCGTTCTTGCCGACGACCAATACCAGATAGGGCAGTTTCTTTTGCTCATGATGTACGGTCACCTTCAGGCGGTCGGCAAGCAGGTTTTGCAGCATCAGATCAATCTGGTCGAGGGTCGTGCGCAGCGGGGCCTCGGCGACGATATCGAAACGCACGTCTTTGGATTTGATCCAATCGGGCCCAATCAGTTGGGCATCGGAGATGATTCCGTATGCGAATTTCAGGCAATCGCCTAGCGACGCGTTGTCGAAAGTAAGCTTGCCGTTCTCCAGCCGGCCCAGATTCATCCGAACAGGACCGCCGTCCGAAGGAGCCGACTGTTTCACGGTAGCGACCTCAAATTCCGGTGACGCGGCGGCAAGGACAGCCGATAGCGCCAGACAAAGCGCGGTTAGCCTGAAGACCATCGATTTGTACAGGAGAATGGACGTTACGCCTGGCATGAATGTTCCTTGTTTTCGGTCGGCGGGCCGCAGTGTCATGCGGTCGGACATCATTCTCTCACGAAGTCAACAAATGCGATCCGATGCATCAGTGCCAAAGCGATCCGGAAGCGGCGGGCCGCAAGTCCGGTTCTGGTGGCGTGCTCCCCTTAGACGCGCCAGCCTGCGCACGTGACACACCTCCGCCCGAATTGTTGGCCACCCGTTCAAACAGCGTTCCGGGAGATCAGTCCTCACGTCAACCTGGCGGGAGGGACCGCAGCGACTGCGCGTCGCGAGCCTCCGGCGACCAGATCACCCGGAGCGCCATCAGCTCTCGTCGGCCATTTTTTCGAAATCGGACAAAGTGAGGCCGCAATCGGCGAAAACCTCCTCTATTGGAATGCCACCGCGAGAGAGAATCGATGCCGGCCTGAATAGCCGCAGGTCCTCGGGCGTCAGTTCGTCGTCATCTTCGACTCATCTTCGACGATCGCTCCCACCCCTTTTTCGTTGAGCGGGAAGGCTTTACCACCCCGACCATCCCTCCTGCCGCCTACACTCGAACTCACCGGAGGCGCTCGCGCCCGATCGCGGGGAGTTCGTTTTTGCGAATCGACTTCTGTGTCGGCCATTTTTCGCGTTCACAGCTCCCCACCAACTGAATTCTCCGCCTTTTCAACGCTTTACCTCGCCGGCAACGCAAAATCGACCTTCTCGCCCGCTACCGTGGTCTCGCCTCCCGGCGTTTCAGCCCGGCAGACAGAAAGCGGACGACAGGATGAAAGATCCGATCATCATCATCGGATAATTCTTCGGTCTGTTAGTAAACCCTTGAAAATGCGCGGACAGAGCGCATCGCCGAAATCAAACAACCCGGAATTCCGGGCAAAATCGCTCAAAGCGACCCCAAAACTGGTAGACTTGGTGATGGTTAGCACCTTAAAGTGCGCCGTCACCCGGTCTGACCGGGTACCCCGGTTGTTAAAAATCCGGACCCTGACCGCTGTCATCGGCTTGACTTTGGCCGCGGTATCGCTGACTGGTTCCACGGAAAAGCCGGCGAGTTTATCCAAATCCTTTTCCGAACGGTCTCCCGCGCCCGAAATTCGCCGTTCGCACGATATCGGCCGCGCGCAATTTGCCGCGGGCCATTATCTCGAAGCTCGCGCGGCCTTTCTGAGCGCCGCAAATCTGGCCGAGCGCGCCGGCGATCCCCGTTCCGCCGCCCTCAATTGGAACAACGCCGGCGGATCCGCTCTCGCCCGCCTCGATTACCGCGATGCCCTGGCCGATCTTCTCCGCGCCAGGCGGATTGCGCAGGCATCCGGCGCTTTCGTCCCGCTTGCCATGACCGTCAACAACCTCGCCGGCTTGTATATCGAGATGAACAACCCCGCGGCCGCCGTTCAGATCGCGCGGGAAGGTCTGTCGACCCCGGCGGGGCGCGGCGATCCATCCATCCGGCCCAAGCTGCGTGTCCAGTTCGCGGGCGCATTATCCAAGTTGAACCGGTTTGACGAAGCCGACGCCGTCTACCGCGCCGCCGCCGGCGAACTGGAGGATCAGGAAGACTTCGAAAGCGCCGCCCGAGTCCTCGCCAACTGGGGCGCCGCGGCGCTCGATGCGAACCGGTCCGACGAAGCCGAATACGCGCTCACCCACGCCCTGTTCCTCGTCCGCATGCATCGTCTGCCCGCCTCCGCCAACGTCCTCCTCGGTCTGGCGAAGCTTCGCAGTCGCCAGGGCGATTCGCATTCCGCCGCCGTCCTGTTTCAGGCCGCGCTCGATGCGCCCCAAAATCTGACGCCGCGCTGGACGCTCTACGCCGATCGCGCACAGTTCCGCCTCGATAACGGCCAGCTTCGCCGAGCGCTGGACGATTTTCGCGAGGCGAACCGCCTGGCCCTGCTGATGCGCGCCGATATCGTCCCCGCCGATCGGGACCGCGTCGCGCTGGAGGGCGGTCTCAGCCGCATCGAGGCCGGCCTGGTCGAAGCAGGCAATCGCCTGGCCGGGCAAACCGGTGATCGCGCCCTGCTCCGGGAAACCTTCGACGCCTCGGAACAGAACCGCCTCTGGAGCCTTCGCCTGTTGCTGCCGAAAGCGGACGACTGGCGCGCCCATCTGCCCGACAACTATTGGGATCTGCTTGCCCGCTATCAGTCGGCCGAACGCGAACTGCTGGCTGTTGGCGTTTCTGAAAAAGCGCAATCCTCTCCGGACCTCGAAAAGCGGGCTTCCGCGTTGGCGCTGCAGTTGCAGCAGCTCGAGGCCAACGCCTCCGCGGGCGTGACGGTCGATCGCGCCCACTCCCGGCGGGCGTTCGATCATGTCCGCGGGGTTCTCGATCCCGGCAGCGTGCTGTTCAGCTTCCACGTGACCGCCGCGGGCGGTTGGCTCTGGGCCATGGATCGCGAAGGCATCGACGTCTACCCCATACCCGGCGCGGATAATCTGGGCGGCCGCATCAAAGACTTCGCCGAAGCCATCCGCCAGGGCGACGCGCGCGCAATCGCCCAAGGGACCTCGCTCTATGCCGACCTTTTCGGCGACATACCGGCCCGATATCTCGCCCACAAACGCTGGCTGCTGGAACTCGACGGCCCGCTGTTCGACCTCCCCTTCCCCGCCCTCGTCGCAGGCGTTCGAAAATACGAACCCATTTTCCTGGTCGAACGAGCGGCAATCGAGATCATTCCCGGCGCCCTGATGCTCGAACCCCGGACGGCATTTCCGGAACAAAAAGGAGAATTTCTGGGCATCGGAGACCCTATTTATAACGCCGCTGACGCCCGCTACGCCGGCAAAAAGCGGCGGAGCCAAAGCATGAACCTGCCCCGGCTTCTCGACGCCTCCGCCGAGCTGCGGGCCTGTTCGCGCGCGTGGGGATCGTCCAAAACCAGAATTCTCACCGGCCAGACGGCGGATCTCGCAAGCGTCCGCGCCGCTCTGCTCACGAATCCATCGATTATTCATTTCGCCACGCACATCGTGACGGCCCCGGCGGATCATTCGTCGGGTCTGATTGCCCTGAGTCTGGATCGCTCGGGCGCCATGGGGCTGCTGGGGCCGATCGAAATCGCCGCCCATCCCATCCACGCCGTTCTCGTGGTTCTCAACGGCTGCCATTCGGCGCAGGGAGACGCGTTGCCG
>JASHSD010000749.1 GCA_030036985.1 Bryobacteraceae bacterium | reverse complement strand
GCCTGTTCGAGCAATCGCGCGGCCCGCGCCGGATTGAAGACTCCGCACGAGCAGAAACGCGTCAGACAGGCGGCGGCCTGCTCCGGCGTGCGCCGGCCTTCTTTAACCCAATCGATCATCTTCTTCGCCAACGCGTGGCTGACCATCCCGTGACCGCACATAGTCGAAAGCAGCAGCACATTCTCTTCCGGCAGTTTCGATGTGGCGCCTTCGAAGCCGAGCGAATAGCCGACGCTGTGGCGCGGAATGCCGGCGGCGAAACAGCACTGTTCGGCGCCGTCGATGGATGTTGAGATATTCACGCTGAGGCCCAGATCCGCGGCTTTTACGGCAGCGACAAAGTCCTCGGCGGCCAGGCGATTGTCGAAGACCGCGGCCACCGTGGTCGGCGCATCGAGCCCCGCGATCACGCCCGCGAAATCCGGCGTGGCATCGCGCTTCCAATGCGCGGAGGGGTTCATCTCTTTCGATGGCCGCAGCGCGCCGCCATGAATCGCATCGCCCAGATTCACGGGATTGAACTGCACGGCGATAGCGAGGAACCGGCGCAGCTTCTCCAGGGCGCCTTCGTCGTTCCTGCCTTTGCTCGCGATGGCGAAGACGATGTAATCGTCGCGAAAACTTTCGGCGGTCCCGAACCGATGCAGGGTGTTCGTCATGCGGCGTTCGTTACTCGACCGAGGCCGATGTTCGTCTTGGCGCGCTCCAGTTTGTAGCCCAATTTTTCCAGAATCGGCGCGACCACGTCCTCTTCCCCGTTCTCGTTGCAGCGCGCGCCCACACCCAGCGCGATCACGGTATCGATCTGCTTCTCCATCTCGCGCACCAGGCCGATCACTTCTTCCACCATCGCCACCGGAACCTTGATTTCAACGATCGCGGAGAGCACCTTCTCGTCGAGGATGTCTTCGCGAAGCGTGCCCGTCGCGAGGTCTTTCATCAGAGAGGTCACCGGATTCTTCTTCTCGAACGCCACTCCCGCTCGCGCCAGCGCCCAACACATCTTCTGGATATCGCGGAACCATACACCCACGCCCGGCCGCCCGAATTCAATAGTGAACCCCGCCTCGCCGGTCTGCACGCGCCCGCTCACGTCGTTGGTTTTCACTTCCTCAGTGCCGCGGCCGTGCACGCCGGTCGATTCATGCGGCACTCGCGGATCGGAGAAAGCCCGCCGGACGATCCTCGGCCACTCCAGTTTTTCCGGCTCGAAGGCTGCCGTGGGACACACGTCCGGCTCCGGATCGAAGCGCACTCGCGCCATTTGAAACAGCTTCCGCACCGTGCGCACGAAGGTTGGGTTCAGGTGTTCCTGGCTCAGCCCGTTGAAGCAGGCATAGCATTCGACGCATTCGCTGCGATTGACCGTGGCGCGGCGCTTCACCGGGTCGATATAGATCGCGCCCATCGGACAAACGTATGTGCAGTTGCCGCACGCCACGCATTTGTCCGGATTGATCCTCATACGATACGCTTGGCGGCGTCGATCTTAAGATATAGGATCGCGGCGATCACGCACAACGCGCTGGTAAGCAGGAAAGGCGAGTTCCAGCCGTAGCGCGTCGCCGCATAGGTTACGACCGCGGCCGAGATCGCCCCGCCGATGTTTCCCAGTGTGTTCATGACGGCTGAGACGGAGCCGGCGAAGTCGCCGCCGATATCGAGCGGCACAGCCCAGGAGATGCCCACCGTCCATTCCAGCGCAAAGAAAGCCACGCAGTAGAAGGCGACGGAAATCCTGGGGTCGTGCGCGAAGATGGCGGGAATGGTAGCTGCGCCGGAGAGCACAAACCCGGCGATGGCGACCCAGCGCCGCGCGAGGTTGACGTTGCCGGTGCGCTTCAGAACGGCGTCGGAGAACGATCCGCCGGAGATGTCGCCGAGCGTTCCGGCGAACAGCGGCAGACTGGCGTAGATGCCCATTCTCGCCAGGGTCATGCCGCGGGAATCGTGCAGGTAGGTCGGAAACCAGTCGTTATAGACGTTGAGATTGAAGTTATAGCAGAAGTACATCACGGCGAGAATCCAGAGATTGCCGTGCGAAAGGATCTTGCGCCAGGGGACATCGGTGCTGCGTTTGCGGCCGGACCCGATCAGATCGCGCTCCGCCTGGTTGACGCCCGCGTGTTCCTCCGGCGTATCGCGATAGTAGACGTACCAGATCACCGACCAAGCGACGCCGAGAATTCCGAAGGCGAGAAACCCGACGCGCCATCCGAAGATGGCGATGATGGGAACCACGATCAGCGGGGTCACGGCCGCGCCCAAACGCGAACCCGCGTGCGTGATGCCCTGCGCGAAGCCTCGTTCGGCGGGCGGCATCCAGCGCGCAAGGGATCGTGTGGCGATGGGGAACGCGCCCGCTTCGCCAAGTCCGAAGAAGGCCTGGATGACCAGCATCGAAACTGCGTTCCAAGCCATTGCGGTGAATCCGGTGAAGATGCTCCACCAGGTCACGATGATGGCCAGCCCGCGGCGCGCGCCGTAGCGGTCGCCGAGCCAGCCGCCGGGGATCTGGAAGAGGGCATAGCAGAGGCGGAAGGCGAAGGTGATCCAGCCCATCATCACCAGCGAGATGCCCAGCTGATCGCGGATGGCGGGCCGCGCCACGGCCATGATCTGCCGGTCCATGTAAGTGATCGCATAGGCCGCGACGGTCATGCCCAGAACGACGTGCCTTACGTTCGAAGGCCGGCGTTTCTGTACCGGGGAGGGCTGCATCAGGCGTTCATACCAATCGCTTATTATCAACCCATGCGCATTGCCGTCCTTGCGGATATTCACGGAAATCTGCGAGCGCTGGAAGCGGTCCGCGCGGACCTGCTGCATCGTTCGCCGGATTTCGTGATCAATCTCGGGGATCACGTTTCGGGTCCACTGCAGGCCGCAGAAACCGCGGACCTGCTGATGAGCGAACCCTGGATTCATATCCGTGGCAATCACGATCGCCAACTCATGGATCGGCCGGTGGAGAAGATGGGAGCCTCCGATCGAGCCGCTTTCGCTCAACTGCGCACGCGCCATCGGGAATGGCTGGCCAATCTTCCCCCGACAGAAGCGTTCGGCGAGGACGTTTTGCTATGTCACGGTTCGCCTCGCGACGATCTGGAGTATCTGCTGGAAGATGTGGTCGGGAACCACGTGCAGCTTGCTTCAGGCGTGCGGATTCAGGAACGGTTGGGTCACATTGAGGCGTCGCTGGTGCTCTGCGGCCATACACATATTCCGCGCGTCGTGCTGACTGAGCGCCGAACGTGGATCGTGAATCCGGGAAGCGTCGGCCTGCCGGCCTTCGATGACACCTCGCCCTGTCTGCATTACATCGAGAACGGCAGCCCGCATGCGCGATATGCCGTGGTCCATTGGTCGCGCAAGAAGGCGCGCGTGGAATTCATCGCCGTCGAATACGACTGGCACGCGGCGGCGCAGGAAGCTGCGTGGCGGGATCGCTTCGATTGGGCTTGTGCGCTGACGAGCGGCTACGCGCACAGGCCGACCGTGAAACTGTCCGGACGGTCGTGCTCGTCATCATGACCCTGATCGCCGCCCGGATCCTGCGAAGATACACGGGACTGGTGTCCTTCCGAAACTCGCCCGTGTGGTGGTCGGTCGTCGTCTGGTGCGTGTTCACCGTCTACTGGAGCATCGCGGCCAGGAATTCGGCGGCGGCGAAGAAGTCCGAATCCGGAAGTTCGCGCCAACTGCATGTTCTGATGGTCAACATCGGGCTTCTGCCGGCGCTGATTCCCGTACCCGGGCTGCGGCAACGGTTCCTGCCGGACTCGACGCCGGATCGCCGCAGCGGGCCTGGCGATCCAGATCGCGTTTGGATTTCTGGGCGTGTGGGCGCGGCGGCATTTGGGCGCCAATTGGAGCGGTGAGATCACGATCAAGGTGGACCATCGCCTCGTTCGCACCGGCCCGTATCGAAAGATCCGGCACCCGATTTATACGGCGATGCTCGGCATGTTCGTCGGCACATGTATCGTGTCAGGCGAACTGCACGCGATCATGGGGACGGCGCTGTGCGCGTTGGCGTATTGGCGTAAGATCCGGCTGGAGGAAAGCAATCTCGACGAGGCCTTCGGGCCCGACTATGCCGCTTACCGGCGCGAGAGCTGGGCGCTGCTGCCGGGCTTGTTCTGAGATCCCACCCTCAGGAGTTTGTCCCAAGCGACAGGCCGATAATGGCGCTCATGAAGGACACCCACAGCGCCATCCGCGATGGCGAGTTCGATCATGGCGATGGCCCCCTTCGGCGTTGGCTGGACTGATACGGCGCGACACAAAAGACCGGGAAACCTCTCCGCGCACCAGGCGATGTGTTTGTGTGTGATGCGACACGAGCCGGTTCCCGCCTGTACCGGGATGATGAACTGTCGGCCATCTTGCCTCATGCCCACGTACAAGTCATCGACCTCAAATGGCCCTCCGCCATCGAGCTTTGCGCGCAGATGATTCTCAAGCGGCCAGCTGGTGATTTCGAGAAAGATATCGATGAGTCGGCAGTATCGGACTTGCGCAAGCAGGAGAGCCTCTTCGGACCTTGCGTGGGCCGAAACAATCACGGGGGTGGCTTCAGGAACCTCGACCACAAAACGGCCTTCCATCGGAAATATGAAGTCGATCTCGCGCGCAGGCATCGGATCGACCCATCATAGCGAAAGGCCGCGATATTCACCCCCGGCGGTTGCGGGTTACGAACTGAATTACGGGAATGAGCGAGTTCTTCTCTTCGCGCGGCTCGGGGCGCGGGCGGTTCGCCAGTTCGTGATTCAGGCTCTGCACGAAGGCCTCGATCTGTCCCTGCATGGCCTCCATCTTCGCCCGCATATTCAGGATGATCTCGACTCCCGCAAGGTTCACGCCCAGATCGCGCGTCAGATGCAGGATCACTTCGAGGCGCCCGAGATCCTCGTCCGTGTACAGACGCGTGTTGCCGTCGCTGCGGCTGGGCTTGAGCAGTCCTTCGCGCTCGTAGAGGCGCAGGGTCTGCGGATGCACGCCGTACTGCTCGGCCACGGAAGAGATCATGTACGCGGCCTTCGATTTCTCACGCATCGAAATGATCCTCCTTCCATAATTCCTTGCGCGGGTCTTCGGGATGCAGCTCCGCCAGCTCGCGCAGCAGTTCCTTGGTGCGTTCGTCCTGGACGACGGGAGTTTTGATCGTCACCTGCACGATCTGATCGCCGCGCGCGTTTTTGCGGGTATTGAAAATGCCGCGTTCGCGCAGACGGAACTTCTGGTCGTTCTGCGTGCCGGGTGGAATTTTGAGCAGCGTCTTGCCGTCGATGGTCGGCACTTCGATCTTGGCGCCCAGACCGGCTTCGGCCACCGTGATCGGCACCTTCAGCGCAATGTTGTCGCCCTCGCGCCGGAACAGC
>JASHSD010000748.1 GCA_030036985.1 Bryobacteraceae bacterium | reverse complement strand
CCTGTTGCTTGTGGATGATGGCTCCACGGAACCCGATAACGGCGCCTGGCGCGCCACCTGTGCTTTTCCGGGCCACCAACTACGCCTGCGCCGCAACCTTGGCCACCAGCGCGCGATTGCCGTCGGCTTGGCTTGGCTGTTCGAGGAACACCCGGTGGACGCCGTCGTCGTGATGGATGGCGACGGCGAAGACCGTCCCGAAGACGTACCCCGGTTGCTGGATCGCTTCGCGCAGGGCGGTGGGCGGACCTCCGTCTTTGCGGAGAGAACGAGGCGGTCCGAGGGCCTGGCGTTCTCCTGCCTGTATGCGGCTTACCGGCTGCTCCATCGGATTGCCACCGGAATCCCGGTCCGCATCGGCAATTTCAGTGTTCTCTCTCACGTCCATCTCGACGGTCTGGTGGTTTCAAGCGACACTTGGAACCATTACGCCGCCGCCGTCGTCCATCTCGGGGTCCCGATAACGACCATCCCAACGACGAGGGGCAAGCGCTACAGTGGACGCTCCCGCATGAACTTTGCGGCGCTCGTGCGCCACGGCCTCTCCGCCTTGGCCGTTTTCGCCGACGTGATTGCCGTGCGCTCGCTCGTCGCCACCGGCATGCTTTGTGCGGTGTCGTTCGCCCTGCTGGTCTTTTTCGCCTTTATGCGCGTCTTCACCAACTGGCCGCTTCCCTCATGGACGATCTACGCCAGCGCGTTTTTTCTTATCGTCCTGCTGCAGCTTCTGTCGCTGACGTTCAGCGCCACGCTGCATGCGTTCGCCGGTTCCGCCGGCGCGCGTTTTCTTCCGGTCCGGGATTACTCTTATTTCGTTCAGCAGGCTATCGAGATCGATTGCCAGGCCGCGCGCGGCCTGGCGGGCGCCCGATGAAAGCAAAGCTCTACATTGGTTCCGAGCTCGAAATATTTGCCCATGCACAGAACTGGAAACGTTACTGGATTTCCAGACTGGGGCCATATCTCACCGGCGATGTTCTCGAGGTCGGAGCGGGCATGGGCGCCAACACGCTGCTGCTGCGATCTTTGTGCGCCGGGCGCTGGCTTTGTTTGGAACCGGACGCGGGACTGATGCGGAAGTGCGTATTGAGCGCGGAGCGTCTCGGTCTATCCGTCGAGGCGGTCTGCGGAACGCTGGAAGATGTGCCGCCGGCCCAACGGTTCGACACGGCGCTTTACATCGACGTCCTTGAGCATATCGACGACGACGCAGGCGAACTGCAACGCCTTACGCAACGAATGCGACCGGGAGGCTGCGTCATCGTCCTCGCCCCCGCGCACCAGAAACTTTTCAGCCCTTTCGACCAGGCCATCGGACATTTTCGCCGATACGACGTGGCATCTCTCGGTCGTATCGCACCGGCCGGGTGGACTTCGTGCAGACGCGAGTACCTGGACAGTTTCGGATTCTTTCTCTCTCTGGCGAATCGGCGCATGCTTCGACAATCGGAACCTACTTTGCGGCAAGTTCTTCTGTGGGACCGCGCCCTGGTCCCGCTCTCTCGATATCTTGACCCCCTCACCGGTTTCCGATTCGGCAGATCCGTTCTTTCGGTCTGGAGGGTTCCCTGACCTGCTCATGGTAAGTTTTTTAGACATGCCATTTTCACGGTCCTGCGGTTCATGACGGTTATCGCTCCACAGCTTGCCTGTGGGATGGTTTGCGTTTTCCTGCTTGCGAGCGCTCTTTACATCGCGGCTTTTCTCCGCGGGTCGGCCCTGTTGTCCGGCAAAAGGCTTTTGTTCTCGGCCGTAATCGTCGTCTCCGTCGTCGCGAAACTGCTTTTGGCCGATGCCGGCCACAACTACGACATGGAATCCTGGCAGATTGCGGCCAACCTGATCGCATCGGGTAAGAGCGTCTACGCGAATACCTTTCGCTATCCATATGGGCCGCTTTGGCAGTACATAGTCGCCGGTCTGCTGCAGCTCTCGGAAT
Organism: Bryobacteraceae bacterium; assembly: GCA_030036985.1. Lineage (GTDB taxonomy): Bacteria > Acidobacteriota > Terriglobia > Bryobacterales > Bryobacteraceae > BOG-234. The sequence goes on along the minus strand of JASHSD010000748.1, from coordinate 10,751 downwards.
GGCTGCATTGGACCGGCGGCGAGCGCTTCCATATTCTCGTTGCCTTGTTTTTGTCTGTCGTCGACGCTCTGACAGCGCTGACCCTGGTGCGGATCTGGTCGGTTACCGCGGGCCTGCTTTTCCTGCTCATCCCCGTAACGATCCTGATATCCGGCTTTCACTCGCAGTTGGACAGCCTTCCGATTCTGCTGGCGTTGCTGAGCTGGCTGCTCATCCGCTGCGGGAACCCGAGCCTTCCCCGCTTATTCGCCGCGGCCGGATTGCTCGGCCTGTCGCTCATCAGCAAGCATATTCTGTTTCTCTTCCCCGCGTGGCTGCTTTTCTGGCCGCGGCTGGGAAAACTCCGGCGCCGCCTGACGTACGCCGGCGTGGCGTACGGGCTGTTCTTCTGCTCGTTCCTCCCCTGGTGGGGCGACGCTCCTTCCCGCACAGGCATTATTCAGAATGTCTTCAATTACAGTTCCACCTGCTGCCGATGGTCGCTCGCCGGAAAGGCGGCGGAAGTCCTTATCCCGTCTGTCGGTTCGATTCACATCTTTTCCGCAAGCCCGGAGGTTCGCGTATTCAAGCTCGTGTGGGCGCTTCTGCTGTTCGGCCTCGGCATCGCGATCGCGCGCCGGGGGACTGCCGAGTTGCTGCTGTATTACTTCGCGGCGCTTTACGCGACCACGCCCGCAGTCGTCGATCACTACACCATGGCCGCCGTTATACCGGCCGTCGTGTACTTCAGCCGTTGGGCCAGTTGGTCGTTTCTGATAACCGCGAGCCTGGCTCTCGTAATGTCTCCGTTTAATGTTTTTCAGTACCTGCAGAACGACATCCAAACCCGGTGGCCCACGCTCATAATTCAGGGCCACGCTGTCGCGACGGCGCAGGTCTTCCCCAGCTTCGAAGTCTTCCTGCTGGTGGCCAGCCAATTCGCCATGATCGCTTTGCTCCTGACCATGGGGCCCGCCGGCGCACGCGTCGAGAAGGCGCTGTTGCTGCGCGCCCGCCTCGCACTCGCAGCCTCACCCCTTCTGGCTTCGCTCGTGCTTCATGGCCTCGACCTGATCCACGGGTCGCGGACTCTCCGTTCCTGGAATTAACCTGAGCCCCGAGTGAAAATTGGTCTATGAACAACGATTCGCTTCGTGCGGAACTGGACAGAGTTCTCTCCGGCCGCGGCGCGCACGCCGATTTCGACGCCGCCGTCGCCGGTTTCCCGGCAAAACTGCGGGGCGTGAAGCCCGAAGGCGCCCCGCACAGCGCCTGGCAACTGCTGGAACATCTGCGCATCGCCCAGTGGGACATGCTCGAATTCAGCCGCGACGCGAAGCATGTTTCGCCGGACTGGCCCTCCGGTTATTGGCCGAAAAGCGCCGAGCCCGAAAGCGCGGCCGCGTGGGATCACAGCGTCAAATCGTTTCAGCGGGATCTCAAGGCTATGCGGGATCTGGTGGCCGATCCGAAATCCGATCTGTTTACGCCGTTTCCGCATGGCGACGGACAGACGCTGCTTCGGGAAGCGCTTCAGCTGGCCGACCACAATGCATATCATGTCGGCGAGATGGTCTTCCTGCGGCGGCAGCTTGGGGCGTGGAAATAATTATTCGCGCGCGACCCGGCTGCGCGCGGCGCGGACCAACTCTTCGGCGTCGCGCGCCGTCGCGGCGGTTGCCGTGAGATGCCCCATCTTGCGCCCGGGCCTTGGTTCCGATTTTCCGTACAGATGCAGCTTCACTTCGGGTAAATCGAGTGCCGCACGCCAGTCCGGTTCGCCCTTAGACCAGAGATCGCCCAAGAGATTCGCCATCGCTGCCGGGCGCAGCATCTCGGCGCTGCCGAGCGGCAATCCGCAGACCGACCGCAGCTGCTGTTCGAATTGACTGGTCACGCAGGCATCGATCGTGAGATGTCCCGAATTGTGCGGGCGCGGCGCCAGTTCGTTCACCAGCAGATCGTCGTCACGCGTGAGAAAGAACTCCACGCAGAGAACGCCGGTGACCTCGAGTTGCTCCAGAATGCCGCGCGTAATCTCCGTGGCCTGGCGGATCACGCGCGACGGGAAAGGCGTCGGCGCCAAAGACACATCCAGAATGCCGTTCACGTGCTGGTTGCAGGACGGAGCATAGAAGATACAGTCGCCCGCGGCCCCGCGCACGCCGATCACGGAAAGCTCCGCCGCGAAATCGACCACGGCCTCCAGCACCGCTTCCTGCCGTCCCATCGCGCCCCATGCCGCCTCTGCCTCGGCGAGGCTGTTCACACGATACTGACCCTTGCCGTCATAGCCGAAGCCGGCCGTCTTAAGAATTGCCGGACCAAATTCCGGCACGACGCGGCACAGCTCTTCCGCCTGCCGAATCGGTTCGAACCGCGTCACCGGAAACCCGTGATTGCTCAGGAAAGTTTTCTCGCGCAGCCGATGCTGCGTCGTGTGCAGCACCTCGCCCGCGGGCCGCACCAGCGCGCACTGCGCGGCCGCTTCCGCCGTGGCCGCGGGCACGTTTTCGAACTCGAAGGTCACCACGTCGACCGCGTTGGCGAACTGACGCACGCAATCCAGATCCTCATAGGGCGCGTCTATTTCGATATCGGCAATCTGACCCGTCGGAGTGTCGCGGTCGGGCGAGTAAGTGTGAACGCGGTAGCCCATGCGCCGCGCGGCGATGGCGAACATGCGTCCCAATTGGCCGCTGCCGAGCACGCCGATCGTCGCCCCGGGCAACACCACCTGAGGAGCTTTTTTCACGAGAGCGGTTCTTCGAGCACTTTCCGCTTTTGTTGTTCGCGGAAGGCCTTGAGTTTTTCGCGCAGCGGCCGCCGCTTGTTGGCGAGAATCGAAACGGCAAGCAGCGCGGCGTTCTTCGCCCCGGCGGTTCCGATGGCCAGCGTGGCCACCGGCACGCCCGCGGGCATCTGCACGATCGAAAGCAGCGAATCGAGGCCCTTGAGCAAACGGCTTTCCACCGGCACGCCGAGCACCGGCAGCGTGGTATGGGCGGCGGTCATTCCCGGCAAGTGAGCCGCTCCGCCCGCGCCCGCGATGATCACTTCGATGCCGCGGCCCTCCGCCCCGGAAGCAAGCTCGGCCATGAGTTCGGGCGTGCGATGCGCGGATACGATTCGGCAGTCATGCGGGACGCCGAAATCGGTGAGCATTTCGCTTGCGGCGCGCATCGTCTCCCAATCCGATTTGCTGCCCATGATGATGGACACCACAGGCGGCGGAGCGGGCTTACCGGCCCTGCGCGAGCGTGAATCCCTGTTGGCCATGGATGATTTCGGGGCCGATGCCGTCGCCGTGCGTGACTGTAACAGGGGTGCTATGGCTCACCGGGACGGAAGGAACATCATACAACTGCCGGCTTGACGGCGATGGCCGCCGATGCGTGGAAGGAGAGAAAGACCGGAGCGCCCGAGCGCTCCGGTCTTCCATAACCGCTTGGAATTACAGCTTGGGATTACGGCCTGAAGATAAACAGTACGGCAAACACGTACAACGCGAGCGATTCGATCAGCACCAGACCGAGCAGCAGCGCGAAGCGGATGAGCGGGAACGCGCCGGGATTGCGCGCGATGCCTTCGCAGGCTCCGGCAACGGCGCGGCCCTGACCCAGAGCGCAAAGGCCCGATGCGATCGCCATGGCGAAGCCAGCGGCCACCGGAACCCAGCTGGTTCCGCCGGAAGCGGCCGCGCCGCCGCCCTGCGCGAACATCGGGACGGCACAGAACATGAGCGCCATCATCAGTAATACAAACTTACTCTTCATTGTGGTTCTCCTTCAGTTATGAAATCGTCTTCCGGAGGTGGTTGCGGTCCGTACCTGGGGGTCGGGCGCCTCACACGGAAAACGGCATTAAGCCTGTTGAATTATTAGTGCTCTTCGGCGACCGCGCCCGCCACATAAATCATCGTCAGCAGGACGAAGATGTAAGCCTGAAGCAGTCCGACAAAAACGTGCAGCCCCATGAACAGCGCGGGGAAAACCAGATAAGTCAGGCCGAGAAACACCATCGTTACCTGCTCGCCAGCATACATATTGGCGAAAAGACGAATGGATAATGAGAGCGGCCGCGCGAGCGTGCTGATGATTTCGATGGGAATCATCAGCCATGCCAGCCACCAGACCGGGCCGGCGAAATGTTTCAGATATCTGAACAAACCCTGCTTCTTGACGCCTTCGATATTGAAGTAACAGAAACTGATCAGCGCCAGACCCACCGGAACATAGATCGCCTGGGTCGGACTCAGGAATCCCGGAATGAGGCCGAGCAGGTTCGACAGCAGAATGAAGATGAACAGCGTCTCGAACAGCACCACGTGTTTGGGCCCGTCGTGCCCGACCTGTTCGTTCGATTCGCCCGCCACGAAGCCGTGCACCAGTTCGAAGAGATGCTGCAGCACGCCCGGCCTATCGACTGAGAGGCGCGTGCGCAGGATGGCGAAGAGCACGATCATCAGCACCGCGATCAGAAGCTGCATCACCATGAAATCCGCCCACGGTTCGGCGGGGTTCGTCGCCTTCTGATGGAACAAGGCCAGGAACCAGTTTCCGGGAGCGCTGAGGTAAGCGTTAAAGAGCTTGGTCAGCCAGGCTTCATGAGTCATAAGTCAGGAGTTCGTAAACGATTTCGAGGATCACCGCGGCCGGGCACACGAGGAACCCGCTGAATGCCCACGCCACATTAAATCCGGATAACCGGAGTATAGCAAAGGCCCCGATTACGAACAGGGCGAGCTGTGTGAAAATGCGGAGGCCGGGCGCTCTGGGAAGCTTCTCCGGCCGCGCGGTAACCAGCTGGCCCAGCCGGTTGACCACCCTTTCCAGCAGCTTGAAATTGAAGTACGCCGCGCCCGCGCCTACGAAGAACGCGCCCGCATAAGACAAACCGCCCTTCCATGCCCCGACGCCCGTGCCGGCAAGACCCAGCGCCACGATCCAGCGGGGAATGCGCGCGATACCCTTATCGAAGTCGAGTGTCATCTGGGTAAGCGGAAAAACGCTCCCTCACGGTCGCGGCTCCGTAGCAAATCTTCGAACCCTCCTTCCGGGCCGCGACCGCAAGGGAGCGACTTGCCCCCCCGCATCATATGTCTTTGTTCAATTCGCGCAGGAGTTCGAGGAATCCCGCAATGACGCCGAAACCCAGGAACACAAACCGCAGCCATCGCGTGTGAAACAGCGCGTCGAGCCCGTAGCCGATCGCGAAACCCACGAACGTCGAGATGGGCAACAGCAGTGCGAGATTCAGATACTTCCCGATTCCGCGCGGATCGCCGGGCTGCATGGATCAGAACTCCGCGACTTCCGGGCCCGCCAGCCCCGAGCGGAAAGGATCGTCTTCGGCCAGATCGCCCCCCCGAATGATTTTGTCCAGCTCCAGAAACTCGCGGATAAACGGGTCCTTCGATCGGTACAACTCCCTCGGCGGCCCGAAAAACACGACCTGGCCTTTATGCAGAAAGACGACCCTGTCCGCGACCCGATTGAGCAGATCCAGATCGTGCGTCACCACGATCGAGGTCAGTTTCAGCTCTTTTTTCAACCGCAGCATCAGCCGCGTCAGATCGTCGCTCATGATGGGATCGACCATGGTGGTCGGCTCATCGTAGAGGATGCACTGCGGCTGCGCGGCCAGCGCGCGGGCGATGGCGACAGAGCGCCGGTAGCCCATGGACAGGTCGCCGGGATACGCATCGCGGGCGTCCCAAAGGTCCACCATCTTCAGCAGACCCTCCACCACGTCGTCCTTATTTTGCGCGTTATAGTCCTCGCGCAGTTCGAGTGAAAAGGCGATGTTTTCCGCCACGGTAAGCGAATCGAAAAGGGCGCCCGACTGGAATACCATCGTCACTTTCCTGCGGACGCGGTTCAGTTCGGCCTCGGAGAATTCCGTAATGTCCTCGTTCGCGACGATGACCTGGCCCTTGTCCGGCTTGAGAAAACCCATGATGTGGCCCAGACTGACCGATTTCCCCACTCCCGACCGCCCGATGACTGCCACGGTCTGCCCCGGATCGATGAAAAAATTGCAATCGACCAAAACCGGCTTGTCGAACGTCTTGTATACGTGCTGGAATTCGATGTAATGCGGGAATTGCTGTTCGCTCATGCCCTCGGTTCACCAGGATGGTAACATCGACCTTTAACCCGCTGTCCGGTGGGGGGAACAAGCCGCTGCGTTATTGTTTTATAATGTTTATCGTTATGCCCTCCTTTGCGGCATCTTCGGGCGCGTCTTTGGGTACGGGGGAAGCGCTTCGCGCGTCCACGGTGGTCCGGGCCGACCCGAAAACCGGAAAGCTGGTCCGTAGCGTCGTCGCCCCTCGGGTCACCGCGCCCGCGCCGCGGGACCTGGCGCAAATCGTCGATAAAATCGCGGCCGAACAGGGCGTCGAGGTTCCCCTTGTGCATTCGGTGATTCGCGCGGAAAGCAACTATAACCCGAACGCCGTCTCGCCCAAAGGCGCGCTGGGCCTGATGCAGCTCATTCCTTCCACGGCCAGGCGCTTCGGCGTCGCCGACGCGTTCGATGCTCGCGAAAACATCGAAGGCGGCGTCCGCTACCTGCGGTTTCTGCTGGATTATTACCGGAACGACTATACCAAGGCAATCGCGGCATACAATGCGGGCGAAGCCGCGGTGGATAAATACCAAGGCATTCCCCCGTACGCGGAAACCCGGAATTACCTTGTGCGGGTGGCGAAAAACCTCAAGGCGGCGCGTGAGAAACAATCCGTCGCCCGCCCGGTCGCCCCTTCAGCCGGAAGAGAAACGACCAAAGTCGAAACATATCGGCCGATTCAGGCGTCCGTAGGCTCAGACGGTCGAATTTATTACCGGACTCCCTGAGGGTACACTGGAATTTTATGTTGTGGCGTTTATCCCGGGCAGCGGCAATCATCGGACTCCTGCCCGCCTTCGCCGCCACGAAATCCGGCATAATTCAGGTCACGGGCCTGCGCTCCTGGACGCACGCCGATTCCACCCGCATCATTATTCAGACCACCGGACCGTTCGAGTACAAAGCGGACCGCGCCCACAACCCCGAGCGTCTATTTCTCGATATTCCCCATTCGCGGGCGTGGATCCTGCACCGTCATTTTGCCACCCACGAAGTTGAGGACAAGCTGGTGCGAAGGGTTCGCATCGCCGAGTCCGCGCCCGGGATGACCCGCGTTGTCTTCGATCTGAAATCCGCCGCCGATTACAGGATCAGCCGACTCGACTCGCCGTATCGGCTGGTGGTGGAGTTGCGCGCGATACGCGGCGGGCAACCGGATGAGCTGGTGTACAAAGTCTCCGTCGAACCGCGGCCGACGCCGGCGCCAGCGGCGTACACGCCGCGCCGCCGCGCCTTCGTCTATCCTCCGGCCATATATCCTCCGGCCACGCGGCGCCGGGACATCGTGATAGCGGGGACGCCGCCGCCGGTTTCCATGGTGGCCGCATTAACCCCCGTTGATCTGAGCGATTTTTCGGCAGTGACGATTCGGCCGCCGCGCGATGCACACGCCAATCCGGCGGACTCAACGCAGGTTATTCCGGCGTCACGGGTGGTAACGAGCGCGGACGCCACGCCGCTCGCCTCGCAGGATGCGGCGCGATCCCTGACTCGCGCGCTCGGCCTGAAAATCGACCGCATCGTGATTGACCCCGGCCATGGCGGACACGACGACGGAACCATCGGTCCGCACGGGGTGCTCGAAAAAGACGTGGTTCTCGACGTGTCTCTGCGGCTGGCGAAGCTGGTGCAGCAGCGTATGGGCGTTGAAGTGATTCTCACGCGCTCCGACGACACCTTCATCCCGCTGCGCGACCGCACCGCCATTGCCAACGACCACAAGGCGGATTTGTTTCTCTCGATCCACGCCAATTCATCGCCCGCGCCGGAGGTGGCCGGGACCGAAACTTTCTATCTGAACTTCACCAGCGCGCCTGGTTCGCTCGATGTGGCCGCGCGAGAGAACGCCGGTTCGGATAAAACCGTCGGCGAACTGAAGGACCTGATTCAGTCGATCACCTTGAACGACAAGATCGAGGAATCGCACACCTTCGCGCAGGATATTCAGAACGCGATCGATCAGCAGGCCGAACGCTCCAACTCGGCTGCCCGCAACCGCGGCGTGAAACGCGCGCCTTTCGTGGTGCTGATCGGCGCCTCGATGCCTTCGGTGCTGGCGGAGATCGGCTTCCTGAGCAATGCGCGCGATGAAAGCAATCTGGCAAAGCCGGAGTATCGGCAGAAAGTCGCCGAGGCTTTGTACAAAGGTCTCTCGCAGTACGCGCGATCGCTCAGCCATTTCGATACCCCGAAGCAGGTGGCGAAATCCACAATCAGCGAGGCCGCGGCACCGTAATTTCGACGATCGTTCGAGTCCCCATCCCATCCGGCAATTCGCAATTCATCGCCCCCTTCATGCGCGCGTGCAGTTTGGCCGCCGCCCTTGCGGATTCCGCGATTTCCTGCTCGGCGTCCGGCCCTTTGTAGAGCAGAATCTTCCGCCCTGCCTTCAGCGCCGGAGCAAACAACTCCAGCACGCGGGAGATCGGCGCGAGCGCGCGCGCGGTGATTACATCGATACCGCCTTCCCGCCAAATTTCCTCGGCACGCCTGGGCGCCACCACGACATTCGGCAGTTCCAGCGTGGCCACAGCCTCTTCGAGGAATCGCGCTTTTTTCTGAATGGATTCGGCAAGAGTGAATCGGATGTTCGGAAGAACGAGCGCCAACGGGATGCCCGGAAACCCTGGCCCCGCGCCCGCGTCCAGTATGTGCCTGGCCTCAGCGAACAAGCGCCATGGCAGAACGGAATCGAGGACGTGTTTGACCGCGGCTTCCCGCGGGCTGGTGATACGTGTGAGATTGAAGTGCCGGTTGGCTTCGACGATCAGTTGGAGGTGCATCGCGGATTTCTGAACCACAACCGCCCGCCAAGGAAGATCGGCGGGCAGTGTGCGATTCAGTTCATCCTCAAATTCCACGCTTCATGTTATATGGTTCGCCGGCGGGAAAATAAGCTGATCAGCCAGATGACAAGAAACACGAAGAAAAGGATCTTCGCGATTTCCGCCGCCGCGCCCGCGATGCCGACGAATCCAAGTACGCCGGCTATTATCGCGATGATCAGAAACACAAGAGTCCAATGAAGCATTGCTTCGCCTCCTGGCCTGTGTAAAGCAATTGCAACGCCAAAAATGTGGGGTCAGGGCTTCGGGCCTGCCGCCGGGCTTCCGCCCGGCCCGAGACCGATCGAAACCACTTTCTAACCCTCGGTTTCGCGCGACTCCATGCCGCCCGGAAGGGCGGCTGCAGCGCCGAAGCGCCGGCCCACCAATAAGGCTGAAAAATCGACGAGGCATTGGATTGGCAATCCGCTCTTAATGCGTCATCGAGTAAACGATGTAATTGATTCCGATGCGCATGGCGAGCGACCCCATTTTTTCGGGGTAACGCGCGTCGTCGGCCCACTCCCATGCATCGCCCAGATCGGAGTTGTACGACGCGGCGATCATAACGCGGCCTTTGTCGTCGTAAATGCCGCGCCAATGGGCGCCGCGGCCGCCCTCGTCGCAGTTCTTGCAGCCCTGCCGGAGGTGCTCCCACCCGGCCACCTGAAAGCGATCGTCGAGATCGTAGATGGTGTGGAAGATCGGATCGCTGTCCGGGATATCGACAATCGGCCGATCCGGGAAAATCAGCTTCATCGAATCCTCAAAGACCTGCCGCTCGACGTCGCCGTGAAAATCATCGGCCATGAAGAAGCCGCCGCGGAGCAGATACTCGCGCATTTCCTTGCCCTGCTTCGGCGTCAGACCCCATTCGCCGACCTGCACGGCATAGACCCACGGATAGTCGAACTCTTCGGCTTCATCCAGATTGATCGGCTGCTCGACCGAACGCACGTGGATGCGCGTGAGCCGGCGGATGGCCTGTGAAAAATGCCGGTCGGCGCGCGGATAATCCTGCGTCCAGAGCGACATTCCGAGCCTGTAATCGCCGTCAAAACGTCCCCGATACCCGTCGTTCCATCCGCCCGGAAACATGAGGCGCGCGAAAGCGAACTCAGTCTTCTCCTGATAATCGGGAGGCGTTTCGAATTCGCTGTATTCGACGCCGGGATACTGCCGAAAAGGCTTCTGAAAGGCGTATAACGTGCCGAAGCAGGCGAGCGCGCCCGCCGCTACCCACACTGCGCCTCGGATGTGGATTCGCACGGCCCTGACCTGAGCATATCACCGCTCGCGTCTGTAAAAATGGTTTCGCCGCATGGGAAACGCCCTGGGATTCGGGCCGATCGATTCAATCGAACTCTTCCTGGCCGCGATTCTGGTTGCGGCGATTCTGGCGCGCGCGCCCGTCGCCGCTTTTGCGCGAAGGCTTGCGGAACGCCCGATTCCATGCATGCTCTTCCTCGCGGCTGTGCCGATCGTGCTGCGTCTGGCGCTGCTCGCGCGGCATCCGGTCCCGCTCCCGCGCGTGGCGGACGACTTCAGTTACCTCCTGCTCGGCGACACGCTCGCGCATTTCCGTCTCGCCAACCCCATGCACCCGATGCACCGGTTTTTCGAAGGCGTGTTCGTGCTGCAGGACCCGTCCTGGAGTTCCATCTATCCGCTCGGGCAGGGATTCGCCCTCGCGTTCGGCGAACTGGTGTTTCGGCTTCCATGGGCCGGCGTCGCTCTGTCCGTGGGACTGCTCTGCGCACTCTGTTATTGGATGCTCAAGGCGTGGGTCGATCCGGTTTGGGCGTTTGCCGGCGG
>JASHSD010000747.1 GCA_030036985.1 Bryobacteraceae bacterium | reverse complement strand
TGAACGTCGATAGTCGCGTAGAGCGGGGTCAGCCCCCAAACGTTGGCGAGATTCACGTCCGCGCCGCGATCCATCAGGAACCGCCCCAGATCGAGATGACCGTTCATGATCGCCATCACGATCGGCGTGGTTTTCTCGTCCGCGCTGACTTCATTGATGTTGGCTCCGCCGTCGAGCAGAGCGCGCGCCGCATCCATCTGGCCGTCACGCGCGGCATAGAGCAGAGCGGTCTGGCCGCCCATGCTGGTCGCCCCGCGCTCGCTGCGTTGCTGCTGTTGCGGATTTTTGCCGTTCGCCGCCTTCCGGTTGCCGTTGCCGGCTCCATCTTCGGTGGTTTTCGCTTCGGCGTTGCCCTCGGCATCCGGCTTCTCCACATTCCCGGTCTCCGGATTGAAGCGATCGCTCTCGACCTTGGTCACCATCGAAGTAACGCTCGGATCGGCCCCGTGGGCCATCAGCACCTTGATCGCATCCGCGCGATTCAGCGCCGCCGCAAACATCAGCGCAGTCTGGCCGTGAGCCAGATCCCGCGCGTTGGGATTCGCGCCATGGTCGAGCAGCACCTTGATCGCGTCGCCATTGCCGGAAGATGCCGCCATCATGAGCGCACTCGTGCCCGTTTCGGTGATCGAGTTCGGATCCGCGCCGGCCTTCAGCAGCAACTGAATCATGGGCGCGCTGCCGTTTCGCGCCGCCATGTAGAGAGGCGTGATGCCGCCGATGCGCGTCACCGCCTTGCCGTTCGCCCCCGCTGCGATCAGCAGCTTCGCGATATCGAGATCGTCGTTAAAAGCGGCCCAGTGCAGCGCCGTTGTGCCGTCGCCTTGAGCCGCGTTGATGTCGGCCAGTTGATCGATGAGAAGCGCCACGCGGTCGCGATCGGAATGCTGCGCCGCATCCGCCACCCGGGTGTCGTCCGCGGAAACCGACAACACCGCCACGCACAACCCGATCACGCACAATCCGAATATGCTGAGAGATCTCGCCGGCATCGGGGCTCCTTCAGATCGAAATTTCCCCTGTGCTGTCGCCGACCCGGTCGATATTAACGCCCAGTTTGTGCATCATGGTCAGAAGCACGTTGGCGAACGGCGTCCCCTCGGTCACTTTGACGTGCAGATGGCCTTTGAGAGCGCCATTGGCTTTGCCCGCCAGAAACACGGGCAGACGCTTATGATTATGTGCGTTGGAATCGCCCAGCGGACTGCCGTAGAGAACCATCGAATGATCCAGCAGATTGCCGTCGCCGTCGGGCGTGGATTTCAATTTTTCCAGAAAATACGGCACCAGGCCCGCATGGTAGAGATTGATCTTCGCGAATTCGGCGATCCGCGAAGGCGATTCGCCGTGATGCGAGCAGGAGTGGAAAGGAGTCTCGACGCCGCTTTCCGGATACACGCGCTGGTTCACGTCGCGGCTCATCTTGAACGCGGAAACCCGCGTGGTGTTCGTCATGAAGGCCAGCGCCTGCAGATCGAACATCAGCTTCACGTGTTCGTCGTAGGAATCGGGGACGCCGATGGGCGCCGCAGGCAGCTCGCGCGCCGGGTTGCCGGAGTTGTACTTTTCGATTTTCTGAATGCGGCGTTCAATCTCGCGCACGTCGTCGAGATAAGCGTTGAGACGCGCGCGATCGCTCGGGCCAAGCCCCTTCTGCAGCCGGTTCACGCTGTGCGAAATCCAGTCGAGGATGCTGCCGTCGGTTTGCTCCCGCGCCTCGCGCTCCTGGGGCGCTCCGCCGTCTCCGAACAAAGTCTCGAAGGCCATGCGCGGATCGAGCGTCATCGGCAGAGGCTTCCGGGGCGACGACCAGCTGATCGTATCGGCATACACGCAGGCGTAGCCGTAATCGCACGCGCCCGATCCGTCCAGACTTTCGATGCAGAGCTGAATCGAAGGCAGCGGCGTATCCTGGCCGAGCTGCTGTGCGCAAAGCTGATCGATCGACGTGCCGCAGTAGATGTCGGCGCCTTCCGTCATCTTTGGATGAGCGGCGGTGAGATAAGCGGAGCTGGAACGAAAATGATCCGCGCCTTCCTCCGATGGCGAATAGGCGGTCGCCGGAATCAGATCCGTGCCGGTCACGATCGTGAGGTAATCGCGAAACGGCTCCAGCGGCTTCAGCGTTTGGGTGAACTCGAAATCGGCGCCTTCTTTTTCCGGCGACCAGTAGTGTTTGACCGTGCCGTCCACTGTGCTTCCCGCCGCGCCATGCACGATTTCGATGCAGGCCAGACGCGATTTGGGCGCAGCCGCAGTCTTGCCGATCGAAGTCTGCGCGGGCATCATCGCATCCAGCAGCGGCAGCGCCATGGATACGCCGACTCCGCGCAGCATCGTGCGGCGTGACAGATGCTTCTTAGTGATGTACATTGCTTTCCGATCCCTTTACTTCGGTCAACGGGCTGCTTACGACTTCCGCTTTCCTCATCTCAAACTGCGGACTCTTCACCACACCCATGACAAACGCCGAAAAACGATTCTGATTGCGCGCCGCATTATGCATAATCGCGCGCACAGACGGCATGTCCGATGTTTCAAGCACACGGCCCACGCCGTAAGCCAGAAGGCTTTCCGTGAACGTCCCAAGGTATGAGTCGGAGTGGTTCAGGATCGCCTGTCTCAGGCTGGCCGGTCCGTCGAGCTTCGACCCGTCGAACATCCGCCCGGATGCATCAATCGGAAATCCGCTGTCCTTCGTTCTCCAGACGCCGACCGCATCATAGTTTTCGAGCGAGAATCCGATGGGGTCAATCATCTTATGACAGGACGCGCACGGCTCCTGCTTGCGATGCTCTTCCATCTTTTCCCGTACCGACATCGGCTTGGTATCGGCGGAGGCTTCCTTCAGCGGCGGCACGTTCGGCGGCGGCGCGGGCGGCGGCGTGCCGAGCAGCACCTCCATGACATACTTGCCGCGGGCCACCGGCGACGTACGGTTCGAGACCGACGTCATCGTGAGGATGCTTCCCTGTCCCAGCAGGCCCATGCGATTTTCGTCGGTGAGCGTGACGCGGCGAAAACGGCTGCCCAGCACATTGGGGATTCCGTAGTGTTTGGCCAGCAGTTCGTCGACGTAGGTGTAGTTCGCGGTCAGCAGATCGAGCGGGCTGCGGTCCTCGCGCACGATGCTTTCGAAGAGAAGCTCCGTTTCGTGTTTCATCGAGAGCGCGAGGTTCTTGTCGAAATTGGGGAACAGAAAAACGTCCGGCTGCACGCCGTTCAGGTTCTGCAGATGCAGCCATTCGGCGGCGAAATTGGTGGAGAGCGCCTCGGCGCGCGGATCGGCCAGCATGCGCCGCACCTGTTTTTCCAGCTCAACGGGCTCCCTCAACCTGCCTTGGCTGGCGATGGTAAGCAGCGTGTCGTCCGGCGCCGTGCTCCACAGAAAATAGGAAAGCCGCGACGCCAGTTCCAGATCGCTGATGTGGTAATTCGCGCCCGGCGCTACTCCCGGCGGCGTTCGCTCAAAGCGGAAGACAAATTCGGGACTCGATATGATCGCCTGCAGCGCCGTGGTGATGCCCGGATCGAAGCCGCCTTTGTTCAGACCCTGCTGATAGAACGCGAGCAGATCTTCGATGTCGTTATCGTTCACCGGTCGGCGATAAGCCTGCCGCGCCAGTTTGGCGATGATCTTTTTGGCGCAGGGCAATGCGTCTTCGTTTTTGGCCGGCCGGCAGATGAAGATGCGTTTGCGGCTGGGCGTGTCGGAAACGCCCGTCACGTTGAACGGGCCCACGATGCTGAGATCGCTCAGATGCGGCAATGAGGTGACGCCCGGAAACGCGGCATTGTTCAGATCGGCCAGGCTGAGTTCGATCGGCATCACATCGTCTTCCAGCGGACCGTCGAACTTCCGGATGAACGCCGCCGCCACGCGCTGCGGACCGGCTTTGATGCGGATCGGCGGCGTGCGGAGATCGTCGGTCGATTTCATCTGCGGATCGATATCCAGCAGCGCCACGCGTGCGCCGTTAATGGAGATTTCGATCTGCTGCCCTTTGCCCTGATTGCGCCCGAACAGCGGTCCGTCGAGCGAGGCATAGAACAGCATCCTGAACGTGTACTCGCCGTCGGCCGGGAAATTATGCACGATCGAGATTCCGCCGCGCGTTCCGAACGGCGTGCCGTCCACGTGCCGCATCTGCGAGATCACGCGCGGAATGCGGTACGTGGTCATCGCGGGATCGGCCTTCGGATCGCCCACCGCCTCGCGTGCTATCTTGCCGGCGGCGCGGATGTAACCTGCCATGAGAGTCGGCGTTACGGTCAGAACGTCGGCCATGTTGTCGAAGCCGCGGCTCATATCGTCGGCCGGCAGCAGCGCCGCGGGATCGATATCGAGATCCACCAGATCGCGAATGGAATTGGCGTATTCGAATCGATTCAGCCGATGCAGCGCCGGTCTGCCAGGGTTCGGATGCAGGGCGGCGGCCGCATCGATCGAGTTTTCGAGCGATGCCGCGAAGCTTTTCATCCGCGCGGCGTCGGGACGCGGCAGGCCCGAGGGAGGCATCATGCCGGCGCGCACCTTGCGAATGATATTTTCGGCCAGATCCGGATTGCGCTCGACGTGCGCGAAATCGAGCGCGCTGAGCGTCATGCCCCCGATCTTCAGACGGTCGTTGTGGCAACCCGAGCAGTATTGCGCGGCCAACGCCTGCAGGGCGGCCTGCGTCATGGGCGTAGCCGTTGCTTGATTTACGACGGTTTGCGCCGCAACCGGTACGGCCAGGGAGACGAGCGCGACAATCGAAATCAGTACTTTCACAGTTCCACTCAATTCGCCGGTCGCTGTCATCATCTGCGGCTCTCGACAACCGCGGTTCGGCATGGAACCGAACTACCTTCGCCTGGAAAGTCTTCGGCTACAAAATCTGCAAGTACAAAGCTAACGCGAACCGGTCTTCCGGGCAACCCGCAATACCGTCGAATAGCCGGTTCCACACAACTGATTCATTACGTTCTCGGGTCGATTCCGGCGCCGTTCAAATGGAACGAGCTCCGGGTCAGCGGAGACGACAAAACAATGCTCGTGGTCGGCACGCCGAAGCGAAGGAATTTCATCACCAACTGCTCCAGTTCCTCGATCGATCCAACGAGAATCTTGATCATGAGAGCGTCGCCCCCCGTGACGTGGTGGCATTCGCGCACGTCCTCGCATGTCTCGAGGAACGTCACAAAACGGCGATACTGCTCGCCGTCGCACGCCATGCGAATAATGGCGGCGACGTTGAGCCCCAGGCTTGCCGGATCGATATCAACCCGGTACCCCCGAATGACGCCGGCTTCCTCGAGATTTCTGAGTCGCTCCGTAGTCGCCGAAGGCGACAATCCCACGCGCCTGCCCAGCTCGGCATACGAAATCCGCGCATCCCGCTGCAGCTCTTCGAGCATCTTGCGCGCGATGTCGTCGATGAGCGGACTGATCTCCCGGCTCTTCGAAATGATGGTTGAATTGCGCACCTGCATAGTTTCGGTCCTTGGCCTTGCTCCTGCGCCTATCCCTGGTCTTGAAAGGCGGATGGTTTGAACCGGCAACTGAGACGGTAGCGCGAAGCCGGATAAAACAGCTTCGCCAGCGTGACGGGGGTTTCGCCCGCCCACGTGCGGCGGGTGAGTAACAAACAGGGTTCGTTCTTTTCAATTTTAAGCAGACGGAAGCCGGCGCCGGGCAGGACGGAATCGACCGTGTGTTCGATCTCGTCCGCGGGAACGGCGGACAGCAGATACTCCGACGCAGTCTGCCGGTCGAAACTCTGATCCAGAAAAAGCGGCGCGCCCGCCGGATTTACATAACGGTCCTCAAGCTGAACCGGGATGTCGTTTTCGTGGTGGACACAAATCAGGTGGAATACCGCGCTGCCCAAGGGCAGTTCCAGTGCGGACGCGATATCGGCCGAAGCTCTCTCGCGCGCCTTCAGAATGATCTTCCAGCGGTAACGATGGCCGCGGGCGCGGATTTCGTCGCCAATGCGCGCGATCATCAGCAGCGTCGATCGCGGCCGCGGCTCTACCACGAACGTTCCCACGCCGCCGCGCCGGACCAGTTCACCGGCGGCGGAGAGCTCGCGCAGCGCGCGATTGATCGTCATGCGGGAGACGCCGAGAATGCGCACCAGATCGTTTTCCGACGGTATCCTGTCGCCGGGCTTCCATTCGCCCGAACGCGCCTTGCCGCGGATGTACGCCTTCACGCGCTGATAGAGCGCGGCGGAGGTTTGATCCATCACGGCGGGCATTGCGGGCAAAGCATTCGACGCGGTCATGGCAGTCCCAACGGGGTGGTAATTGACAAAAATAACACGTTCGGTCTATACCTGTATATACTGCATCAACAGTCGGATGTGGGGTCAGGGCTTCTGCCCTGCAAGCCGGCCTTCGGGCCGGCTGGACCCGCTGGAAAGCGGGTCCGCAGCCTCGAAAGGCCGCCCCACTGCGGGCAGACCAAATCAATCGGAGGTCATTCGATTGAGGATGCCGGCATAGGAACTATATGCATAACCGCGACACCATCGAATCCCGCAGGACCGACGAATCGCGCAAAATCCGCGCGCCGCGCGGACCCGTTCTCACCTGCAAAAGCTGGTTGACCGAAGCGCCGTTCCGCATGATCCAGAACAATCTCGACGCCGAGGTCGCGGAACACCCGGAAAGCCTCGTGGTCTACGGCGGCATCGGACGCGCCGCCCGCAATTGGGAATGTTTCGATGAGATCCTCGCGCGGCTGAAGGACCTCGAAGCCGACGAATCCCTGCTGATCCAATCCGGCAAGCCGGTGGGCGTTTTCAAGACCCATCCGGATGCGCCGCGCGTGCTGATCGCCAATTCCAACCTGGTGCCGC
>JASHSD010000746.1 GCA_030036985.1 Bryobacteraceae bacterium | reverse complement strand
ACGTGGTAAATCCGCGCGGGCTGAGTGCCGCTGAGCTGGACGCGGAACAGACGGCCGCGCACTCCCGGCGGCAGCGGGACCATGACGGCCGCGCGCCCGTTCGGCGTCGAGAGAGTCTGTGTGTACACGGTCGACAGGCCCGTCGATTCCTGGCTCGTGATCACGTTGAGCGTCACGTCGCCGTCCGCCAGCATGTCGATTTCGAGCCGCTTGTAAGCCTTCGCGCGCTCGCTGCCGAAATCGAACTCGAGCGCGTTGAAGGCGTCGTTCCCCGAGAGCGAAGACGCCGCGAGGTAGCGGCCGATTTTGTTCCAGCGGATCTGCACCGCGTACAGCCGGAATCCCACCGTGCTCGAAATGTTGATGCGGACGCTGCGGCCCTCCACCACGCCCGTGATCTCGGATACGGGCACCGTGACCCACGCGCGACCGGTTTGTCCGGATGTGAGCTGGTAGGTCCCGCGCAGCGCCTGCGCTTCCCCGGGCAGGTCGGTGTAGAGCGCCAGTTCCGCGTCGCCGCCCGCGTCGGTCTCGATCTCGACGCGCACCTGGTCGAACGTCTTCGCGCTGGGGTCTCCCATATCGACCGTAGTCGAGTCCCAGATCGCGGCGGGACTGCTCGACGCCTCGTAAGCCTCGATGTAAACGCCCACCGGCAGGATGTCGATCGCCGCGTCGTAGAGAATGAACTTCGCGGATCCCGAGAGCTGCAGCCGGTAAATGCGCCCTTCGATGTAGGGTGTCGAGCCTCCCTGGGGCAGCGGGATGCGGAAGAAGCGGCGGCCGTTCGCGGTGACGGTCGCGGTGAATCGCGAGGCCTGCGAATTGCCCGGCAGATCCGTCAGCAGCGTCAGCGTCACCGGCTGATTCGCCGTATCGATTTCGAGCGCGATTTCCCGCGCGCGCTTGACGGGATACGATGCGAGCGCCATCAGGTAGCCGCGCGGGATATGAGTGACGCCGCTGTCGAACGTCATCTCCATCGAGTCCCAGACGAAGCCGGCGGCGGCTTCGTACGCCTCGACGTAGGTGCCCATGACTCGCATGAGGAGCCGCACCGCATAGAGCCGGAACGGGTCTCCTCCCTCGATAAAGACCTGCCACAGGAAACCCTCCTCGACCTCCGTGAAGGGCGCCTTGACGATCGCGCGCCCCGCCGCGCCCGTCACTTCAAGCGTCTGACAAAGCGCCAGCGAATTGCCGGGCAGGTCGCTCGCGACGTTGACGCCCACCGATCCGCCGCCGGTGTTGACATCGAGCTGAATTTCCTTGCACTGCTTGATCTGGCCGACGCCGAGGTCGACCGGAATGGTGGAAGCGAAGTACGCGATCCGCGCTTCGACATAGAAGTACAGATAAACGTTGTGGATCGTCGCCGGCCCCAACGCCTCCGCGTCGATCGTAATCGACATGTTTCTCGCGAGTACTCCCCCGTTGAACGGGCTCAGCCCGTCGATCCCGCTGAGCGACAACGAAACGCTCTGGCGCGCGCCCGCCGAGAGCGTGCCTATGAGGGTCCCGGCCCCGATCGTGCCGTTCTCAAACGACGCGTACACATTCGCCGTCGTCGAGGTGAACTCGTAGTCGATGACGACTTCGAGCCACATCTTCTGGTTATCCGGCGAGCCGCAGTTCTCGTAGTGGGAACCGTACACGCATTCGACGGCCACCGAATCGAGATCCGCATACACTGTGCCCTTGAAGTCGTCGACGTTGAGCCCGGCCGCGTTGCCGTCCAGGAGTCCGCCCAGGCCGATCATGGCCGTGCCGTCGAAAAAGAAGCCGAAGAAACCCGTCAGCGTGTTTCGGTCATAGAACCAGCGTCCCGAGTCCTCGTGATAGACAAGCAGCCCATAAGACGTTCCCGAGGCCACGCTCTCGGCGTAGCCGACCCACAGCTTTCCCATGCCGTAGCCGAGCGCGATCGCGTAATTGGAGGTGGACGTCGAATTGTAATTGCTGCCAGGCAGCACGTTGCCGGGCGATCCGATCCCGAAGCTCCCGGCCTTCACGAGGCTGTTGAAAAGTGGCGAGACGTTTGCGTCGACGTCCGTTACATTGTTCAGGTCGAACTTATGGATTCCTCCGGGTCCGACGAAGTAATCGACCAGTCCGGCCGAGACGACGGCCCACTGGCCTGTGATGCCCATGGCGTCCCGATACGGCTCCAGCGATCCCGTCGCGGGAGCGCCGATCAGCATCCAGATCGAATTTTCCTTGTAAATCACGATGACGTTCTGGTGCATCGTGCACCACACGATCGCCTCGCCCGAGTCGCCGACGTCGAACCAGTTGCCCTCCTGCGGATTGGCGGATCCCGGCCAGTACTGAGGCAGGCTCGCGTTGGTGAAGAACATCCGGTTCGGATTGGCGGCCGTGGACCACGCGAATAACTGGCCGAAGAAAGGTCCGATAATGCCGCTGCAGGCGGGCGGCGGATCGTTCGTGGTGGGCATCGCCACGCCGCGATTGGTGATCTGCAGATCGGGCAGGGAGTCCACGAACGCCGCTGCAGGCGAGCTGGCGGTCGACGCGATCTGACCCACGAGATAAGCCTGGCCGAGAGTCCCGCCGATGGCGTATACATTGACGAAGCCGACGCGGCCGTCCGTCGGCGCATCGGCCGATGGGATGGTCACGTCGATCGCCTGACTCACCACCGTCACCGGCAGGGAGGGCGGGCTGGGGTTGCTCTCGATCGAGAGGTCGGACGAGACGAAGGTCACATAGATCTGATAGGTTCCGTTCGGCAGGCTTGTGACCGAGCCGTTCGCGAGGTTCTCGGGCGAGTTGCCGTCCGAGCCGCTGACGGCTATCAGCACGTTTGCCGGGATGGGCGTGATGACAACGCTGTTTCCCGTTCCCGCGTAGGTCACGGTGCAGTTTGGATCGGCGCTGCAGATCCCGGCCATCACGATCGGCACCTGAGCGTTCGAATACCCGGTGTCCGCGAACGAGTAAGTGGTTCCGGCGATCGTCAGCGAATGGATGTAGTTGTACTGACCGACCAGAATTCCGGGTCCGGTATAGGAGTGAACGAAGACGGCCGTGAAGGTGGTCCCGGTCACGGCCGTCACGGTGACCACTTCGCAATTGACGCTGGCGGCATCGCAGATAATCAGCTGCATGCCGATCGCGATGGCGAGGCCGGAGGCGAGCGTCATGGACGCCGGCGTGACTGTTTGAGTCCCCGGCGAAATACCCGCCGCGATCGTGGTGCCGTACGTGCCGTAGTTGTAGGTTGCGCTGGCAGTCGGCGAGGGCGACGAGGCCGCCGCGCACGTCGGGCTGGCGGGAGGCGCGGCAATGTTCCATGGCTGCCATCCGTCCGTCGTGTTGTGGCGGCCCTGCACCGCGCGGTTCATGACGAACATCGAACCGTTCTGTGAAGCGAAGCCGATGCGGTTGCCGTCGAAGCCGGTTTTTATGGCGCCGCCGTCGTAATAAAGCACGCTCTCGGGATCGGCGATCGCCGAGTTGCAGCCGACGTAGTACGGCGTGCCCGCGCCGCCCATGGTCGCGCACGAGTGCGCGAGGCCGGCCTCCTCGATCTGGAACACGGCGGGGTAGCCGTACCGGGCTATAAGCCTGCCGTAGCGGTCCGCGCGCCAGTTCTGCGCCAGCAGGTAATCCGTCTGCGGGATCTTGTCGACCGGAGGCAGCATGTTGAAGCCGCCGCCCAGAATCTGGAGGCTTTTCCGCTCGTAGGACACTCAGGAGATAATTCGACTATGGACTTTACGCGCGCGGGCGAAGTGACTCGGGAGGTCGAGGCGGCCGTCGACGAGAATCATTCAATGCGTCCCTGCGGGACCTGATCGCACCGTTGCGATCCGAAAAATCCGCGAGGCCCGGATGGACGCAAACAGCGCCATCACCCACTCCGGCAAATACTGAAACTACTGCCCGGGTCCCCAGAGGTGGTCGGCGATCTGCGTATACAAATCCACCCGCCCGGCGAAGTGATCCGCCATGTCCTGCATGCGCGCGTCGCTCTCTTTTCCCCGCGCGCCGGCCAGCAGCGCGTAGGTAAAAGCGTCCTGCATGACGGGCGAAAGGGCGAGCTGCGAATTTCCGTCCGACACACCGGGGTACTCCTGGCACACCTGATTCACGGTCGCCGAGGCCGTCGGGATCGGATAGAGCGTGATCGTCCCCACGCTGCCCGCGTCCATCGACGCGCGTACCGGGCTGCCCGTCGTCGCCGCCCAGCTGGCGTCGAGCGCAAACAGCTGTCCCACCGTCGAGAGGCGCAGCAATTGCACCGGCGCGGCGCTGTACGCGAGCCACGCGAGGATTGTAAAGACGTGAGAGGGGGGCAGGCTGTAAACGGCCGTCGAAGCTTCCACCTCGATCGAGTCGTCGAGGACGAGAAAAATCCCGACGCCGTACGCCATCTTCTTCGCGGCGTCGTCGCCGAACTGGTAGAGTTCCGTGGTCGTTACCCAGTAGGAGTTCGTCTCCAGCTCCGAGTAACTCAGGAAACCCAGACGGAACCAGGAGTCGGCGAGCGAGTTGGCCACGTCGATCACTTTTGTATCCTCGGCCGAAAAGGCGGCAGGTCGCGGCGCTTGCCCAGCAGCTGCGACATATCGAACGACTCCAGCTCGAAGGGAACCTTGTCGTAACGGGATCCGAGATTGCGCGATCGCACGTAAGCCGCATAATGTTTCGCGCCTTCCATGAAGCTCTGAAGCAGCGGGAGCGCTTTCTGAAATTCGTCCGCGCCTTCCATCTGCCGGCAGCGGTAAATCGCGTAATCGACGAACTTGGGCGAGTACTCGGCGGGCGTCTCCGGTGTGTCGGTCGTCTCGACCAGCGCCGGCGGCGCGCACGCATAAGTCACGTTCAGCGTCGTTCCGCTCGCCGCCGGCTGCTGATAGAGGCCGAGAAAATCCGCGCCCAGGTGGACGTATCTCGCGGAGGATCCGGGAGAGGCCACCCACTGGGTATCGAGCGATCCCAGATCTTCGAGCCGCGCGGGCCGCACCTTCGCTCCCGCGGCCGTGGCGATGCGCAGCGGGACGACCCAGTCGGAGAAAATCGTCAGCATGTGAAAAAAAGTCGTGGCTGCCGGAACGGCCCACGTCGCGGTTTTTTCGAGTCCGAGCGTGAGCAGCACAAAGAAGCGGTAAGCCTCGTTCAGCGCCGCGATGATTTCCGCGGTTGGGTAAAGGGTCGGGCCTCCCTGATTCGTGCCTTCGTTCAGGCGCTGGGACACCAGCGAATACATCGCCAGCAGATTCAATTCGGACCGCCCGCGCCCGGCCCCCAGGCATTGTTGAATCCGCGCGAGGCGCGCTGCAGCCGGTGCCGCGTGAAACGATCGGCCATGAAAATTTTGACCTTCACGCGCCGCTGCGCGTGCTCGACCAGCAGCAGCCGGTTCAGTTCGCGCTCGAACGCCGCCTCGTACTTCATCGCCTGAGCCATTTTTTCGAGGTGCGTGGCGATATCGGCACGCACGCCCTCCAGCAACACTGTGCTCGAAACGAAAGGCAGCGGCGAGAGCGAGGTCGAGGAACCGTTCCATGCCGTCGCGATGTGGACGTACTCGATCACCATGCCGCGCGCGTGCAGCGGCGGCGGGAAGAATTCGATTTGGCGAATGACCGGCGGCGATCCCTCGTTCGTGTCTTCGATGGGCGCGAAGCAGGTCGGGTCGCTCACCAGGGTGCGGGGCCCCGCCGACATGTCGAGCTGATCCTTCGACATGGGGTTCAGCGGGAAACCCGTCACCGGATCCATCACCGTCGCGATCGAGCGGCAGTCGGACGGCATGTCGTACACGTTCTGCATCAGCACGTAGTTGACTGCCGGATAGACCGTGCCCGGCAGATCGACGCCGTTGCCCTCGTAGTTTCGGTCGAGCGCCAGAGAAGTGTTCGATGCGACGGCCGTCACCGTGTAGATCCCGACGTCGCCCGGAATATAAAAACGCTGACCCACAATGGCGGACGTCCACCATGTGTTTGCCCCGGTCACGACGTCGCTGCCCATCTCGACCGTCACGGTGTCGGCGCTGTTGAACGTGACCTGTGTGTTGTTAAGAGCGGCCGTGGTCATGGCCGAGAGTGTCACGGTGCTGCCCGCCACGGCTGTCACCGACGTGGTTATGCCGGGGATGCCCGCTCCGATCGCGGTCTGCCCGACCAGTATGCCCGCGTTCGAAGCGACCGTTATGGTGAAGCTGGCCGCATTCGCGGTCGCGGTGGTGGTGGCGATTCCGGCGCCGGACTGGTACGCCGCCTGGGTAAGGATGGTCGTGTGATATTTGAGGCCCTGCCAGTCGGTGACCTCGAGCACCTGCTCGTAGCGGGCGTTCAGCCATCCGTCGATCAGATCGAGCGAGACGCCCGGCGCGGACGTCTGCAGCTGAAGTCTGAGCTGGCCCCAGGTCACGATGAATAATTCGACCGGGAGACGTGGACGAAGAAGGGAATGGAGAAGGGGATCGGGATCAGGCCCCGATGCGTTCTTTCCAGGTCACCGAGTACGCGTTCAGAACCGATGTGCCGGCGGCGGCCCAGAGAGGGACCCAGCCGTAGCCGGACGGAATGATGATGTCGCCCTCGATGTCTTCGAGCGCGTTGATGGCGGAGACTTCGGCCTGAGCTGTGGCGGTGAAGGTGAATCCGGTCGCGCGCAGTACAGCGGGCGCCGCGCCTCCCGTCAGCGCCGCGCCGGCCGCGCTCGCGTAGCCTCTCGCTACGCTGGTGGCCTGGAGGGATCCGCCGATCAGGCGCGCGCAGTTGATCGTCCCGCTCGGGGCGAGTGTGGGAATCCCCGTATAGAAGCCGTGGAACAGAGGGCCGCCCGCCGGTGTGCCGGAGATCAAGCCGACGAACAGCTTGGACAGCACGAGCACGCGGCCGCTGCCGATCGGATTGAAAAGAGCGAACTGCGTCGATGCCGCGGCCGAGGCGCCCACGATATTGCCCGCGGCGATCCCGGTCGTGGTCGCCGCCAGCGCCATCGTGAATTCCAGCCCGTTGTAAGTGTCGACTTCGTGTGTCATAGTTAGTCCGTTCCTAGTCGTTAGTCCGTTCCTAGTCCGTTATTTCGACCGAAAGTGAGTAAGTGCGCGGCGAGTTGTCGCCGGCGAAAACCTGCGCGAACCACTGGAACGGCAGCGACCGCTGCACCACGTCCACTACGTTGCCGAACTGCTGCCCGGCCGCGTAGGGCGAAATCTCGTAGCACCAGGTGCCGACGGCGTTGACCGCCGCGCCCCCGTCCGAGAGCTGCACCGCGTTGCCGCTCATCTTGTCCACGCCGAACAGAAGCACCATAAGACCGCCGCTCCCGGTTCCCGCATCGACGATATTCAGATAGAATCTCGCGCCGCGCGCCTGAGTGTCCTCGAACGTCTGCGAGTTCTGGGTTTCGGTGTAGGTCCCGAGCGGTATCAGGCCGCGGCTGGTTCGGCAGCGCATGCGTCAGCTCAGCGTCAGGGTGGTGTAGAAGACTGTGAGAACGATCGTCCCGTTGCCGGTTGCGAACGCCTGAGTGGCGTTGGTGACGTCCACGCCCAGCCCGAGGGCGGTCACCAGCGCGAGCGCGGTCTGTGTGGCCGGACCGAGCGATACCAATATCTGTGTGGCGGACTGCACCTGCGCTGCTGTCAGCAGTGTGGCCGGCGTCGGATTAACGGCCGTGCCGTGATACTCGAGCGTCACCGCGCCGCCCGCTGTGAAGGCTGTCCCTCCCGGCTTGGTCTGCGCGACGATCTGGTCGACGAGGATGAGCTGGTTCGATGACGGAGCCGGCAGAATTGTCACCGGCGTCGCGTACATTGCCTCGATGTTCGCCGCGGTCAGTGTGAACTGCGCGACCTGCTGCAGCGGCACGTTCGAAACGGAGTTGCCGAAGACGTTGCCGTTCTGGTCGACGCGAAAGATCGGCACGGGCGTGGCGGCCGCCGTCTGCACCTGGATCAGATCGACGCTTTGCGCGGACGGACTTGCGATAACCAGCGGAATGTCGGTTCCGTCGCCGATCGTCGTCGGCTCGTGGCCCGCGCCCAGCGTCCCTTTCGGGAAGATGTCGAGCAGACGCAGCCGCGTCCGCTTGGGAGTGTTGCCGCCGAAAAGACTCATGGATTCCCTTTACGAGCTGCCGATGCCGTAGATGCCGTAGAAGCCGTTGTAGCCGACGCTGTAGCGCATCCAGCCCGCCGTCTTCACGCTGCGCGAATCGAAATCGATGTCGTGCACCGTGTTGAAAGCCTCGCGCCAGTAAAAGCGCAGCTCGGTGTCTTCCTTCTCGCACTCGATGAACCACGCGTTGGGATCGGTGAGATAGTCCCACACCATCCAGCTGTCGAAGCTCGGCATGCCGGAGCGGCGCTTGAATGCGTTGATTGTGCGGTTCGCCGTATCGGCGCGGTCGGCGCCGCCGAGCAGCTCCGCGCCCACGAATTCGAGCTGGGTCGGGAAGATCGCTTTCTTGGGCGGAATCCGCAGATGTTTGCCCCGGTGGTCGACCGTGTTGCGGATGTCCGTCAACGCGAGCTGGATCGAGGTCACGTCCGGGTCGGTCGGATAAGAGAGTTTGTTTGTCTGTGTGCCCCCGCCGATCAGAGGATGGGCCGTCGAGAAGAGCGGCTGGCCGTCCGGGCCTGTCTGCGCTCCGGCGTCAGCCGCGAAACCGGTGTTGAACACATAGGCCGCGGAGACTTCGATCGTCTCCTTCGCGGAGCGCCCGAGCTCGGTCGAGAGCTTGCGCACCACGCCGAAGCGGTCGTCGTCCATCGCCACCTTGGTTACCTTGAATCCGAGGCCGTACTGGGCGTGCACGTAGGTCTTGTTGAAGGCGGGCAGCGCTTCGTCGTACCGGGTGGTGTCGCCTTCGGGAATCACGGCAAACTGGGCGAAACCCGTAACTTCGGTAGTCTGCTCGATCGAGCGCGAGGACGATTCCATGCGGAAGACTTCGGTCCACTCGTCGGGAAAACGCGAGTACTTCGTCATCACCACCTCGTCGATCGCCGGAAGCATCGACTGCAGGTAGAGGTCGGGAAAAAGTGTGCGAATGAACATTGAGGTCCCCTGGGTTTACGTGGCCGTCGTCGCCTGGCCGAGGGCGTGTTTGTTGATCGTGACTTCGATGAGCGGGTTGGCGCCCTCGACGTTGGGCCAGATGGTCGAGATTTTCTGGATCCGCAGATCGAGCGAAGAAGTGGTCGCAAAGCTCGTGTCGTCGGCGCCCATCGCGCTCAGCTTCGTCGTTGTCGAGCCGGCCTGGAGCTTCACGTTGATGTTCAGCCCGGCTGCGTTCGCGGTGGTCATCGAAGCGCCGGAGACGCCGGCCCGGCAGAGGAAGACGCAGTCGATTTCGTCCGCTACCGGATGAACGCTGCCTGTCGAGGCCGCGCCGTAGGAAAGCGACGCGCCGAGCCAGAGCGATGTGCCCGGCGTAAGCTGCGAGCCGTCCTGCACCCGCGAAAGGTTGTAGTTGGGAGCCTCGGGCAGCGGAAACGGCGTCCCGCCGGTGAGATGGCCCACCAGGTCGAACGCGTAAATCGGATTGGCGTCGGCCGCGGCCTTGCCGTACTCGGTGAGTGAAAACGGCGCTCCTCCGAGCCTGATGATGGGGCGGAAGCCCTGCAGCGTTGTGGGATTGCCCATTCTAGAGTGTGTCCTCCGTCCTGAAGCCGACCGTGCGCGTCTGGCCGAGCAGCGACTCGTCTCGCTCGGTCGCGCCGGCGGTGAACTCCGTGCCCGTTTCGAGCGGGCCGACTCCGCGCTGCGCGTAGCCGGAGTTGTGGGCGATGCGCCTCGCTTCGTCGTCGTACTTCTCGACTTCGCTTTCGATCTGTTCCTGCGCCAGCTTGCGGTAGTGTTCTCGCCGCCTGTCGGCGATCGCGCGCGGAATCTCGCCGAGGATCAGCGTGCCGACCTTGACCGGTTCGCCCTTTTCGTCTTTGACGATCTCGTAACCGCGGCGGCCGAGCACGTCCATGCAGCGGACCGACATGAACTTGTAGGCCATGTTGGGGCGGCCGTAGCGCTCAACGGCGTCGTCGAGGACCCGCGAGCCGGCGATTTCGTAATCGGTGTCGCGGTCCACCTCGTACTCGACGGTGCGGCACGGGATCCGAAGAATGCGATCGCGGAAGGCCTGCGCCACCTGTTCAACGCCAAAATTGTTGATCGCGCCCGCAAGGCCCCTGCGCAGGACGTTATCCACGACAGCCAGCTCGCCTTTGCTCAAAATCGCCTGGGCGGCGGCTTCGGCGTAATCGTGAAGCCCAACCTTCTCGATCGTGGCCCTCAGGCCGGGGCAGGAATCGAAAACCGGATCCGGCCCGTATACGATCTTCGAAAAGGTCCTGGGCGCGTCTCCAAACGTCTTCTTGTCCCATTCGTCGCGCAGAAACTCAGCGGCGTTCGCGGGAGGTTCCTCCGCCAGGTTCAGGCCGAGATCGGGGATCGGTTGTCGTCGCTCCTCAATGCGCTCGGCGCGCTCCGCGAGCACGCGCTTGTTGTTCAGTTCGGCGGGATCGGCGGGATCGGGCTTTCTGCGGGAGGACATCGCTATCTGATCCCCTTCATCTGCACGCCCGCCTTCGCGCGCGTTTTATAGACCTCGACGGCGGCCGCTTCGTCCATCGGCTTGCCGTCTTTGCCCGGGCTGCCGACGAGCATCGACCGCACGATCCGCATCTGCTGGGGCGTGAGTTCGTCGTCTTCCGGATCGCCCTGCTGCGTGCGCGTTGTGTGTTCGCCGCCGGCTGCGGTGGCGCGCGCCTTGCGCTCGCGGTCCTTTTCCGCTTTCTGTTCGGCCGGAGTTTGGAGTTTGCCTTCGCGCAGAAACGCGAGCTCGGTGCTTTCCGCAGCCATCCTCATGGCGACGCCCGGCGCGACGTCCGCTTTGATGAGTTCGCCGTATCGGATCGCCGTGGCCTTGAAAAATTCCGAGTCCTTCTTCTTGAGGTCCGGATACTCGGCGATGAGCTGCTGCTCCTGCTGCAGCGCGGCCGCTTTGGCGTTGACGCGCTTGTCGACTTCCTCGCCGCGCACGTAGCCGCGTTTGGCCAGCAGCGCGTCGAGACCCTTCGCGCCGCCGACGGTGATGGCTTCGAGCACGTCGTCGTCCTTGTCGTCTTCTTTGTCCTCGCGGGTCGCCTTCGCCGGCTCGGCTCTGGCCGTGGCTTTCTCATGCCAGAACTGGGCCGCCCGGTCTTTCTCGGCGTTTTCCGCCTTGAGGTCGTCGATCTGTTTCTGCAGCGCGGCCACGTCGGGCGCGGCGGCGGGTGTGTTTTCTGAAACGGCGGTCGTTTCCGGCATCGCTTGCATTGCGTATTTCGACGTACAACCGGCAAGCGCTCAAATTTTGGCTCGTCAGAAAAAATCGTGGGCGGATTCGGGCTCAGGCAGTTTGCCAAGTGAGTGATACAGTG
>JASHSD010000745.1 GCA_030036985.1 Bryobacteraceae bacterium | reverse complement strand
CGGCGTGGATCAGGCTCAGGTCCGGAATCCGAACCCGGTACGCCGATTGCCGCAACTCCGGGTTGCCGGTTACAGTCTGCTCCTGCCGGCGTCCATCCTCAGCTCCGGCTTCCAGCGCACCGAAGAGTATCTGCCACTGCCCAAGTGGCGGCGTAAATCCATTCGTCCTTCCTTCCTTGCTCGATCTGCTGGTTCTGCTGCGCGATCAGATTTTCGCCACTGCCACCCGCGCTCCCGTTCTCAGTTTCGATGACTTCGCCAACCTCGGCGCACCACGCCCGAAGTCGCACAAACAACCGCTCGCCTCGGAAACCCTATGCACGCTTGCGGCCTGACAGGAAAAATCTCAGAATCCGGAAACTGAAACTGGCCAATCTCCAGGCAGACGCTCGCGTCTGCCACGTCGGCACTCATGCCGACGTTCTGGTCAACGATAATGCTCCGCCTGTAGTTCGAACATTCCGAAATACTGCCGGCCCAGCGCCATCAGCCGCGAATGGCTGCCTTCCTCGGCAATGCCGCCCTCATCGAGAACCAGAATCCGATCGGCCATCCGCACCGTCGAAAACCGATGCGAGATGAACAGCGCCATCTTGCCCTGCGTCAGTTCGGTGAAGCGCTGAAATACCTCATGCTCCGCCCGCGCATCGAGAGAGGCCATCGGCTCGTCGAGAATCAGCACCTGCGCATCCCGCATGTACGCGCGGGCCAGCGCGATCTTCTGCCATTCGCCGCCGGACAGATCCACGCCCCCTTCGAACCGGCGCCCCAGTATCTGCTGATACCCGTTCGGCAACCGGTCGATCACCGCGTCCGCGCGGCTCTTTCGCGCGGCGTGTTCCAGTTTCTCCAGATTGTCGCAGTGCTCGATACGCCCGATCCCGATGTTTTCCGCCGCGGACAATTCATACCGCATGAAGTCCTGGCAGACCACGCTGATTTCGCGGTAAAGATCCTCGGGATCGTATTCCCGCAGATCCACGCCATCGAGCAGAATCTGTCCGCCGGTCGGTTCGTAGAGCCGCGTAAGCAGCTTGACGATTGTCGTCTTGCCCTGTCCGTTCCCTCCCACCAGCGCGATGCGCTCGCCGGGACGCCACCGCATGTTGAGCCCGTCTAGAACCACGCGCGAGCTTCCCGGATAAGTGAACCTCACGTTCCGGAATTCGAACCCCTCCTGAATTGAGCGGGGCGCAATGGCGGTCGCCGGCGCGGGCCGCGCGCTGGGTTTTACCTCGAAGAATTCGCGCAGGTCCGTGAGGAAGAGCGACTGGTCGGCAATGCTCGAGAACGATGCGAACAGGCTCTGCACATTCGCGCTTGTCGCGGCGATGGAACCCGTCAGAAACGTAAGCGTCCCGATGCTTTGCCTGCCTGCGACGGTCCGGTAGATTACGAAGACGTATGCCGCGTAATACCCCGCGCTGCTCACCAAAGACAAAAGAGACCCCGCGATAAACCTGCGTCCGGCCAGCGTCCGGTTCTCCTGATAGATCTGATCCGAGAGATCCGAAAAGCGCCGCACAAAGAACGGAGCGAGCCCGAACAGCTTCAGTTCCTTCGCCGACTCCTTGCTCGCTCCCAGCGTACGGAAGTAATCCATCTGCCGCTTGACGCAGGTCTGGCCGAGGCTCAGCGAATAAAACAGGAACGCGAAATGAGTTTCTCCCAGGAACGCAGGCACCAGACAGGCAACCAGCACGAACAGCAGCCAGGGCGAGTAAACAAAGAGCGCCGCCGAGAGTGATGCCACCGTTACCGCCTGCTGCAGCACGTTGCCGGCGTCGCGAATCATATTGAGGCGGTCCGTAGCCTGGGCTCTGGCGCGTTCGAGTTTATCGTAAAATTCCGGATTTTCGTATGACGCCAGGTCCAGCGTCGAAGCGTGTTCCATCACTCGCACGCTGATATACCGGGTGAATCGGTCGGCAAACACGCTGTCGAAGAAGTTAATGGCCCGGCTGAGAATCCCGGCCGCCACCGCCAAAGCGAATTCGAGGGAAACGATCCACCAGAATCCTCGCGGCAGGGCATGACCCCCGACGTACGCGGCCGCGACCCCGTCCACAATCAGTCGCGATATCGCAAGCATCGCGATCGGAACGGCGGCCGTCATCAGCCGCAAGAGGATCGATGTGGTGACAACGCCGGGGCCGGAAGCCCACACCATGGAAAGTATCGGCGGAAGGTTGCCGAGCGCTTTCAAACGCTGCCGCCAGGGATTGGGAAAGGCCGGTGGTTGCAGTTCAGGCATTGCGGTCCGTTGGAACAACGTCACCAGCGATGCAGGAAACATGCCAGGGAGAGGTTGCCGACATAAAATCAGACGGGCCTGAAGCCGGCTCGTTCCATTCCGCGCACAGCCTCCGGATTTTTCATGAAATTCTCCCAAACAAATCCCGTCCTTGCGTTTTCGGCCATGAGCATGGTGATGCCGGTGTCGATGCCGACGACGTCGTCGTCGTACCAGTTCTTCAGCGGATTGAATGCGTTCACGAATCCGTAGCGCGTCCACGCACGCGCGCCATAGCGTTCCTTGATCGTTTTCAGTACGCGTATACAGGCCTTCGGCTGAAAGGGCATGGATCCCGCCGCGGCCGCCGTCGCCACCGTTCCGTCGATCGGTCCCATCATCGGCGGCCCTCCCCAAACCTGATAGCCCTTATCGGAATCTGACGCCGTGATGCCCCATA
Organism: Bryobacteraceae bacterium; assembly: GCA_030036985.1. GTDB lineage: Bacteria > Acidobacteriota > Terriglobia > Bryobacterales > Bryobacteraceae > BOG-234. The sequence continues at coordinate 92 of JASHSD010000745.1, read as the reverse complement.
AATCGTCGCTGTAATCCGGGAATTGTCGTGCTAAATCCAGACAAAAACGCCGATTAACGTCAGTAGCCAGCGCTGAATTACTGAAATAATCC
>JASHSD010000744.1 GCA_030036985.1 Bryobacteraceae bacterium | reverse complement strand
CCTTCGTCACCGCGCGGCCGGCCAGATAATCCGGACTCTTCAGATTGCCCGCGGCAAATCCCGCCAGCTGCTCCTGCACCACTTTGAACGCGGGAGCAGGCAGCGCCGGATTCAGCTCATTATCCGCCAGCAGCTCGACCCCGCGCGAGAAATCGTTCTTCAGAACGCGCACGGAAAAGTTGTAGCCCGCGCTCTCGTTGGCGGCAATATCGTCGAGAGCCTTCTGGAACGCGACCCGGTCCAGGGTCTTCGTGCCGTAGGTCATCATCTGTTCGAGCACGTCGCCGACGCCGTCTTTTCCCGGCGGCGTCTCCAGATCGTCGTCGTGCCGGATGTTGCCCAACACGGTGACGGTCGGGCTTGCCGCGATGGTTTTGACGATCAGACGCAGTCCGTTCGAAAGGTGTTCGTCGGTCAGCTGCAGATTGGCTTTGGGAACCTCCAGCTTCAGCAACTGAGCGCTGGCCCAATCCGGCAGCACCACCGGCTTGGTCGGCGTGGATGTCAGCTTCTCCCCGCCGCCGAATCCCTTCTCCGATACCGGTTCGCCCGAAGGACGCGGAACCAGAGTCGCCGTCACCGAATTCGACGCCACCAGATATTTCGCGGCAACGCGGTTCACGTCCGCGAGCGTGACTTTGCGGATGGCGTTCACATCGTCGTCGGGCGAATTCCGCCCTTCGGCCGCGATTGCGGTCGACCACTCGCTCGCCAGCCCCGGGATCGAGTTCCGCTGAAACTCCGCATCCGCGATCTCCGACCGTTTGGATGCCTCCACCAGATCCGCCGGAACGCCCATTTTGGCGTAGTCGGCGATCAGGCGTCCCATATCCGCGACGATTCCGGACGGGTTCGTACCGGTGGGCACGGCGCCCTCGCTGAAGGCGACGCTCGCTTTCGGATAACTATCCGCCAGCCCGAACTCCACCCCGAGGGCCTTGCCCTGGATGACGAGATCGTAGAGCTTTGCGCGCTGGCTCGAGAGCACGTCGGCCAGCACTTGCGCGGCGGCGTAATCGGGGCTGTCGGTTCCGGGCATGCGGTAAGCGATGAACGCCACCGTGTAGGGCAGGTTGCTTTCCAGCGTGAAGTTCTCCGACTTCACCGGTTTCAGATTCACCGGCGGAGTCGGCGGCACGGCATGACGCGGAATCGGCCCGTAGTACTGCTTCACCTTGTTGATCGCGGCCTGCGGGTCCACATCGCCCGAAATCACCAGCACCGCGTTGTTGGGCGCGTACCATGTGTCGAAGAACTTCCTGAGCATGGGGCCGGTCGTCGCATCGAACGATGTTTTCGTGCCCAGCGGATCGTGCTCATAAGGCGTACCCGCAAACATATCCAGGTTCAGGCGCGTGAGGAATTTGTACGTGGGATTGGAAAGATCGCGCGCCACTTCCTGCTCGATCGCGCCTTTTTCATTGGCCCATTCGGATTGCGAATCGTCCACGCTGGCCATGCAGGCGGCGTCCACGCGCAGGGCCAGATCGAAATCGGCGGCCGGAACCGTGGCGAAATATTGGGTGATCGTTTGCTGCGTATCGGCGTCGTCGTCGCCGCCCAACTGCGCGTAGATGGCGGCGATCTGGTCGGCCGATACGCCGCGGCAGCCGCGGAAGGACATGTGTTCCTGCGCGTGCGCCATGCCGGGGAATCCGGCCGGCGTTTCGTCGCCCCCGACGCGGAAGTTCTCTTCGACGGTTACGACCGGCGCGAGCGGGTCGCGGACCACAATCACGCGCATGCCGTTATCGAGCGTCGCCCGCGTGACGGATACCGTTTCCGTGCCGCGCTGTTGTGCGCCGATGGACGCCGCGACCGCCATCGCGCCGCAAATCGCGGCCATCCGGCGCAAACATGTAGTGAGCCTCCCGTGTGTTGTACTCAAAACATCCTCCCTTTTTATAGTCGCCTGCCTTTCAGTATGAAACACAAAGTATAGGTTATAGGTTTGGACGCCGCATCACCATTGCCGGCCGATTTCCGCGGGGTGAGCGACGACATCCGTGCACCGTAAGCGCGTCCTACTGAGCCGCGTCTACTGAGCCGCGACCGCGAGGGAGCGGTCGCGGGGGGTCCGCCACGGGTTCACCGCCTCCTGAATCTGGCCCGCCCGCTGCAGGAACGCACGAGCTGGTGCAGTCCCCAGGAAATAACCGGACACGCGACTTCAACTTAATTCGCGTGTCCGAATGGTCCGCGCATGCGCGGCGGAGCCGGATTCCGTTCTTCAGAATCAACCTGCGCACTTCTCCTTACGGTCGCGACTCAGCCGCCGTATTCCGCATATTCGGTACCTTGTCGCGCACCCATTTCCGGGTTGCGCGACGCCCTCCGTTACAATAATGAAAGGCTAAGTCTCCCCTCCGTATGGCAAACCCCGACCCGCAAGCGGGCATCAATGCGTGGCTCGAAGAAGAGCTTCTGCAGCAGTACCACCACGATCGGACGTCAGTCGATTCCGATTGGAAAAACATTTTCGAACACAAAGGCAACGGCCGCGCCGGCAACGGAAATGGCGCGAACCATGCGCCCGCGCCCGCCGCGGTAGCCGTGGCGCTGCCTGCGCCGGCGCCCGTCGAGCTTTCCGGCTCCGAGGAACTGATGCCGCTGCGCGGCGTCGCCGCGCGCATCGCGGAGAACATGGCCATCAGCGCAACCATTCCGCTGGCCACTTCGCAGCGCATCATTCCGGTTAAGGTCATCGACGAGAATCGCCGTCTCATCAATCACCATCGCGCGCTGCTGGGCAAGAGCAAGGTCTCCTACACGCATCTGATCGGCTGGGCCATCGTCAAGTCCGTTCAGGCGAATCCAGCGCTCAATCACGCCTTCGCCACTAATGCCGAAGGCGAGCTGTTCCGCGTGGTGCGGAAGGAAATCAACTTCGGCCTGGCCATCGATGTCGCCGGCAAAAACGGCAACCGCGGTCTTCTCGTCCCGAACATCAAAAACGCCGGCGCGATGTCCTTCGCGCAATATATGGCCGTGTTCGACGATCTCGTCGTGCGCGCCCGCACGGGCAAACTGAACCCGCCGGATTTCCAGGGCACCAGCATCTCGCTGACGAACCCCGGCACCGTCGGGACCATGGCTTCCATGCCGCGCCTCGTCTCCGGCCAGGGCGCCATTGTCGCGGTCGGCGCCATGGATTACCCCGCCGAATACCGCGGCGTTTCGCCAGAAGTGGTGGCGTCGCTCGGCATCAGCAAGGTGATGTCGGTTACCTGCACCTACGACCACCGCGTCATCCAGGGCGCGGAATCGGGCATGTTCCTCGGCACGCTCCAGGGTCTCCTCGACGGCGAGGAAAACTTCTACGAGGAAATCTTCGAAGCCCTGCGCGTTCCCTACGCGCCGGTGAAATGGGCGCCGGACAAAACGCCGCCCGCCCTCGCGCCGCTCCCCGAGCCGTCCATCGACGTCGTCAAGGAAACGGCCGTCATTCACCTCATCAACGCCTTCCGCGTGCGCGGACATCTGATGGCCGATCTCGACCCGCTCGGCGACGAACCCGCCTACAATCCCGAACTCGATCCGCTCACCTACGGCCTCACCATCTGGGATCTCGACCGCCTTTTCTACACCGATTCGCTGATGCACGCCTTCGCCGGCCGCAAGCAGGCCACGCTGCGCGAGATGATCGACGTGCTTCGCGAAACCTACTGCGGCAAGATCGGCTGCGAGTACATGTACATCCAGCGGCCCGAGGAAAAAATCTGGCTGCAGGAACGCATGGAGTCGCCGGACTACGCGTTCAGGCTTTCGAAGGAAGAGAAGCTCACGGTCCTGAACGACCTCCTCGAAGCCGAGGAGTTCGAGCACTTCCTCGATCGCCGCTACATCGGCCAGAAGCGTTTTTCGCTCGAAGGCGCGGAAACCACCATCGCGATTCTCTCCGATCTCGCCAGCCTCGCCGCCGATCGCGGCGCGCAGGAAATCGTGATCGGGATGGCCCATCGCGGCCGTCTCAACGTTCTCGCGAACATCATCGGCAAACCGCTGGGCCAGATTTTCTCGGAGTTCGAAGGTAACATCGATCCGGCCTCCGCGCAGGGATCGGGCGACGTGAAATACCATCTCGGCGCCAGCGGCCTGCATCGGTCTCCCTCGGGCACGGAAATCGTGGTGTCGCTGGCCGCCAATCCGAGCCATCTCGAAGCGGTCAATCCCGTCGTCGAAGGCATGGTGCGGGCGAAGCAGGAACGTCTGGGCGATGAACACCACCTCCGCATACTGCCCATGCTGGTGCATGGCGATGCCGCTTTCGCCGGCCAGGGCGCGGTCGCCGAAACGCTGAATTTATCGCAGCTCGAAGGCTA
>JASHSD010000743.1 GCA_030036985.1 Bryobacteraceae bacterium | reverse complement strand
TCAAGACCTTCGGCTTCGGCGGCGGACGCGTGGACGTCTGGGAGCCCGACGAGGATATTTTCTGGGGGCCTGAGGGCAAGTGGCTGGCGGACGAGCGCTACAAAGGCAATCGTGAGCTCGAGAAACCTTTGGGCGCCGTGCAGATGGGTCTGATTTACGTGAATCCGGAAGGTCCCAACGGAAAGCCGGACCCGCTTGCAGCCGCGGTGGATATCCGCGAGACATTCGCCCGCATGGCGATGAACGATGAGGAGACTGTTGCCCTCATTGCCGGCGGCCACAGCTTCGGCAAGACCCACGGCGCCGCGGATGCGGGCAAGTATGTCGGACCCGAACCGGAAGGCGCTCCCATCGAACTGCAGGGCCTCGGCTGGAACAACAGCTATGGGACCGGCAGCGGCGCCGACGCGATCACCAGCGGCATCGAGGTCATATGGAGCACGACGCCGACCAAGTGGAGCAACAACTATCTCGAAAACCTGTTCGGGTTCGAGTGGGAGCTGACGAAGAGCCCCGCCGGCGCCAACCAGTGGACTCCGAAGAACGGCGCAGGCGCAGGCACGGTTCCCGATGCACACGACCCCTCCAAGCGTCACGCGCCCGCCATGCTCACGACAGATCTCGCCCTGCGCATGGACCCGATCTATGAACCGATCGCCAAGCGGTTCCTCAATAATCCCCAGGGATTCGCAGATGCGTTCGCCAAGGCTTGGTTCAAGCTGACGCACCGCGACATGGGACCGATCTCGCGTTACCTTGGCCCGCTCATTCCCAAAGAGACCCAGATATGGCAGGATCCGCTTCCCCCGGTGGATCATGCTTTGATCGGGGAGCAGGATATTGCCGCGCTGAAGGCGAAGATCCTCGCATCCGGACTGTCGATCTCCCAACTGGTCACCACTGCCTGGGCATCGGCGGCGAGCTTCCGCGGCTCCGATAAGCGCGGCGGCGCGAACGGCGCCCGCATTCGCCTGACGCCGCAGAAGGATTGGGAAGTGAACCAGTCCGCCGACTTGGAGAAGGTCATCGAAAAGCTGGAGACGATCCAAAAGGACTTTAACAACTCGCAGAATGGCGGGAAAAAGGTTTCGATCGCCGACCTGATCGTGCTCGGCGGCGATGCGGCCGTCGAGGAAGCGGCGAAGAAGGCCGGGCACGACGTGAAGATTCATTTCTCGCCGGGACGCACGGACGCTTCACAGGAGCAGACGGATGTGCACTCATTCGCCGTCATGGAGCCGCTCGCGGACGGGTTCCGCAACTACCTCAAAGCCGGACAGGACAGGCCTGCGGAGGAGCTGCTGGTGGACCGGGCGCAGTTGCTCCGGCTGACCGCTCCCGAGATGACGGTTCTGATCGGCGGCATGCGCGCGCTGAATACGAACCATGGGCAGTCGAAACATGGCGTCTTCACCGACAAGCCCGAGACGCTGACGAACGATTTCTTCGTCAACCTGCTCGACATGGGTACGAAGTGGCAGGCCACCGAGCCTGTGGCGGACGGCGTGTTCGAAGGGCGGGATCGCGCGACGGGCAAGGTGAAATGGACCGGAACCCGCGTCGATCTGGTGTTCGGTTCCAATTCCCAGCTCCGCGCCATCGCGGAAGTCTACGCGTGCAGCGACTCGAAAGAGAGGTTCGCGAAGGACTTCGCGGCGGCGTGGACCAAGGTGATGAACCTGGACCGCTACGATCTGGTTGCCTGATTCCGGCGGAAAGAGAGCGGCGGACCTCGCGACTGCGAGGTTCGCCGCTTTCGCTTTTTGAGGGGCGGATTTCGCGGGCAAAAATGGTATGTTCCGATGAGACTTGCCCGCTCACACCGGCGACGCCTCTTCCTGCCTCTGCCTCACCGCTGCGACAGGCGGCAATTCAAGCTCAACCCGCCGTGGCTAGGTGCGTCTGCATGAGAAGGGCGGCGAGCATCACGATGCACCGGCAAACCACAAGGTCGACGAATGCGCAACCGGCATCACGGCCTATCTGAAAAGCGGCGACCGTCTCGAAGTCGGCCAACAGATCGCCGCGCACGAATCCTCCAGCACAACAGGCTTGTACGACCGCCGGGGCGACGACGTGAGCCTCGATGAAGTCGAGCGGATCGCAATTTGACGCAACATGGGATTATCGGAAGCCGGGGACTTGAAGGAAGCCGGGCGGCCCAACGAGCCTAAACTATCAGTCAAAGACAATGACAATCGATTGCCCGAGGTGTGGAAAAAGGATGAGCGTCGAACGTTTTGCGACGATCCAGCAAAAGCCGCTTTGGGGGGACAATCTCCGATGCGAATTTTGCGGTCATCCGTGGGGCCTAATCGGGAAACTTCTCGACCGCATCTCGGGGCGTCCAAAGCAGGTAACTTGTCCAGAGTGCAAGGGCAGAAGGTTTAAAGATACCGCTCGGCTCGCTAAGGAGTTTCCGAGCAGCCCCTATTGTCCCGAGTGTAGGGGCGCGGGCTTCATGTGGCAACGATAGCCCACCAAAGGCAAGGCGGGTTTGGGATGCCGCGTAGCGACGCGGCACAAGAGGAGAGACGTAATGAGCGTACAATGTCACCGTTGCGGAAAGAGGTTTGCCGGATCACAACCCACTGGTTCATTCTCGATCAAGGGTGCGCCGCCGGGGGTGTCGATAATGACAGGGGGACATCTTGTCGGTTACGAGTGTCTCAGTTGCGGAAAGAAGTACTGTTCAAGCTGCGCCTTGAAGCAGGTCGGGCCCGCGCCGAACGTGAAAATGTTGCAGCAATGTGACTGTGGAGGAGCAGCCGGGTTGCGGGAACTCCTAGGATGAAATCAAGCCCCTGCGGGTTTCGCCCACCGGGGCGTTTGGGACGGTTTCTCTACTCGGGCATCACGATGGCGCGCTGAGACCGAACATGCTCATGTCCAGTGATCCTACCGCGCGGTTTAATCAACGCAACACCCGGTAGAGCGTCGAACGATCCACTCGTAACAGCGCGGCCACGTCCGAGCGGCGTTCCCCGTTATCAACAAGCTTGCGAGCATGAGCGATCTGCTGCGCGGTGAGTTTCGGCTTGCGCCCGAATTTCACCCCTCGATGTTGCGCGGCTTTCACCCCGGCGCGAGTACGTTCGCTAATAAGACTTCGCTCCAGCTCCGCCAGTACACCAATCATCTGCCACATGGCGCGGCCTGTCGGCGTCTCCGTGTCGATTGCCTCCGTGAGCGATCGGAATTTCACGCCGCGCTGTTTCAGCTCATCGAGCATCGTTATCAGGTCGCGCAAGCTGCGGCCCAGCCGGTCGAGCTTCCATACGATGAGCGTGTCGCCGTGTTCCAGTCTTTTCAGGCAGCGGAGCAGGGCAGGGCGCTTCGTTGTCGCCCCCGAAAGTCCGTCATCTTTGAAAACGGTTTTGCACCCGGCCTTCTGCAACGCGGTGAGCTGCAGGGCAGAGGACTGGTCATCAGTTGAGACGCGGGCATAACCGTATTTCATGCCCTTCATTTTGCACTAGACATTTGCAACACGCCAGACCCTTTGTTTTCAGGCTTTCCCGGCCATGACGCAAAACTTACCCTTTTTTGAGACCGACAGCCCTCATCCGCGGCACAGTGCACCGCGCGCAACGCGGGTGCTGTCGCGATGCGTTTTCCCGTCAAAGCTATATTCCACCGTGTAGCGGCCATCTGACAAAGCAGACCGAGGGTGCGGAGATATGCCGCGGCCGCCCGATCCTCCGGCCAACCGCCTTGCCGACGAAATTCCGCTGCCCGGAGGCGTGGCCGACGACGACGGAGTTATGCCCCTTGAGGTATTCCGACAGAATGTCGGTGTCGATAATGCACCTGTCCATCAGAGGCCGAGCGGCTGGTATTTGCCGGGACGCCGGTGCTCCGCGTCGACGAGCGAAACGACTTCATCAATGAGCGCGGCGTCTTCCGGGCTGCCGAACATGCCGAGGCCCTGCTCGAACACGGTCGGGGCGGCTGGTCGGCTCGGTGCGCTTGTGGCGGTGGCGTGTTCGCTCATCGTGGCCGCTCCTTCCCTCAGGTTATCGTGAACCGGCATTCTGTGCAGCGGGGCAGGGAGGTGCGAAACTCACCCTTACTTTTTTCGCCCCACGCCGCTGTCCCGCGCGGCGGGCGCCTGAATCTCATATAATAATGGCCGCGAAAGGGGCGGCATGTCGATCAGAGTTCCGGCATTGGCATCAGCTTTGGCGTTGAGTTTCTCCGCGTTGGCAGTCGCCGCCGAAACGGGCGCTGCGGCCGATTCGCGCCTCGTCGACGCCGCCAGGAATCAGGACGCAAAGACCGTCAGCGCGCTGCTGGCGCAGAAGGCCGACGTCAATGCGCGGTCGAGGGACGGTTCGACGGCGCTGCTTTGGGCCGCGCATTTTAATGAAGCGGACACCACCGAACTGCTGCTCAAAGCAGGCGCGGACGCGAACCTCGCGAACGATTTCAAGATGACGCCGCTTTCTCAGGCCTGTATCAACGGGAGCGACACGCTGGTGCGGGTGCTGCTGAAATCGGGCGCGAATCCGAACGCCGCGATCGCGACCGGCGAGACCCCGCTCATGACCTGCGCGAAGGCCGGGGCCGTGGATGCCGTACGCAGGCTGATCGAATTCGGCGCGGCGATCGAGGCGCGGGAGCCGACGCAGGGGCAGAACGCATTGATGTGGGCCGCGGCGGAACATCATCCCGATGTGGTCAAGGCGCTCATCGACGCGCATGCGGATCTCAAAGCGCACAGCAAGCAGGGATTCACCGCGATCCATTTCGCGGCGCGGGAAGGCGATCAGGCGGTGGTCGAAGTGCTGCTCGCCGCGGGAGTCGATGTGAATATCCTCACGCAGGCCGATCCGGATCTCGTGGTTGCGCCGCCGCGCTTCCCGGGCATCGGCGGGCGCAAGACTCCGGGTGCGATCGGCTACACGCCGCTGCTCCTGGCGACCGTCAGGGGCCAGGTTCCGCTGGCGCTGTGGCTGCTCGATCATGGCGCCGATCCGAACATCGGCGATGCGGGTTTTACGCCGCTGCATTGGGCATCGACGGAATGGGAATCGTATACGGCGAACCGCGTCTATGGCGTGATCGATCCGATGGGCGGCATTCCGGATCGTCAGGCCAAGCTGAAGCTGGTGAACGCGCTGCTGGCGCATGGGGCCAATGTGAACGCGCGCATGACGAAGCCGCAGCCGAGCATCGCGGGCGGATATGAGGATACGGTCGGCGCCACGCCTTTCTTGCTGGCGGCGTCGGCCGACGATCTGGAGATGATGAAGATCCTGCTCAAGGCCGGCGCGGACCCGAAGATCAAGACAGCGACCAATTCGACCGCGATTATGGCGGCGACGGGCCTCAACCACGGCATTGGCGAAAGCCCCGCCACCGAAGCCGAGGCGCTGGCCTGCGTCAAATTTCTGCTGGATCTCGGCGTCGATCCGAAAGGCGAGAACACGAACAACGAGAACGCATTGTTCGGCCCGGCTTATCGCGGGTGGAACACGCTCCTTGCCCAGATGATCGATCTGGGCGTCAACGTGAATGCGGTCAGTAAGGCCAACGTGACGCCGTGGTTGGCCGCGGCAGGATATGGCGATCGCCTCGGCGGGGTTCTCTATAACAAAGAAGGCGCCGATCTGCTGGCGAAGCATGGCGCCGATCCGAAGCTGGGGCATCCGTGCGAGGCGCAGAACAAATGCAGGGCGGCGCAATGAGCATGCATCGATTGTTGATTGGCGCGGTCTGTTTGGCGGCGTCGGCTGTAGCGCAGACTGCTACGCCCGCGCGCGAGATGGTCAACAAATACTGCGTCTCGTGCCACAACGCGAAGCTGAAGACCGCGAATCTGATGCTGGATCGGACGGATGCCGAGCATCCCGCGAATGCGGCGGAGACGTGGGAAAAAGTAATCGTGAAGCTGCGCAGCCGCGCCATGCCGCCGCCGAAGCTTCCGCGTCCGGATAACGCCACTTACGACAAGGTCGCCGGCTGGCTGGAAGCGGAGATCGACCGCGCGGCAGCGGTGCATGCGAATCCGGGAAGGTCCGCCAATCTGCATCGGCTGAATCGCGCCGAATACGCCAATGCGGTGCGGGATCTGCTCGGCGTCGAAGTCGATCCGCAGGCGATGCTGCCGCCGGACGAGCAGGCATACGGTTTCGAGAACAATGCCGACGCGCTTTCCATCCAGCCGGCGTTGCTTGATCGGTACATCTCCGCGGCGTCCGCCATAGCGCGGCGCGCCGTGGGCGATGCGACGCTCCCGCCCACGTTCGTGCGCTACGGCGCGCTCAAGAACAGCGCCAACGATCAGACCTATCTGCGCCAGATTAACCGCATGAGCGAAGATTTTCCGCTCGGATCGAAGGGCGGCGTCGCGGCGCGCCACTATTTCCCGGTGGATGGCGATTACGTTCTGAAGATCCGGCTGCAGCGGGCTTGGGACACAGTTATTCGCGGGCTGAACGTGTCGACTCAGTTCGAGATTCGGCTCGACGGCGCGAAGGTGGCGCAGTTCCAGTTGGGCGGCGGGAAGGCTCCGACAAAGACTTTCCAATACGACGGCGATGAGGGCTTGGAGGTGCGCGTACCGGTGAAGGCCGGCGTGCACCGGGTGGTCGCGACCATGCTCAAGACCGACGATGCGGAGGCGGAAGGCGTGGGCCCTGATCATCTGCCGCTCTACAGTCGGCAATCCGATTCGCCCACCGCGCCGGTGGCGATCGCCGCATTGCTGATTGGCGGTCCTTATAACGCTCACGTGGACCAGAATTCGCCCAGCCGGCAGCTTCTCTACGTGTGCAACTCCGCGAGCCCGGCCGAAGAAACGCCTTGCGCCACGAAGATCCTGACGAAACTGGCGCGGCGGGCGTATCGCCGCGCGGCCACCAGCGACGACGTTGCCACGCTGGTGAGTTTCTACAAGCATGCGCGAGCGAACGGTACGTTCGACGATGGCATTCGCGCCGCGCTGGAGCGCGTGCTGGTCAGCCCCGATTTTCTGTTCCGCATCGAAGCCGATCCGGCGGGCGTGGCCCCGGGCGCCGTCTATCGCATTCCGGATGTCGAGCTGGCTTCGCGCCTCTCGTTCTTTTTGTGGAGCAGCACGCCGGACGATACGCTGCTCGACCTCGCCACCGCGGGCAAACTGCATGAGCCGGCCGTGCTGGAGAAACAGGTCGCGCGCATGGTGGCTGATCCGCGCACGCGCAAGTCGCTGGTCGATAATTTCTTCTCGGATTGGCTGCAGATCCGCAACGTCTGGCTGCTGAATCCGGAGAGCACGAAGTTCCCGTGGTTCGACGACAATCTGCGCGTGGCCTTCGTCACCGAGACGGAGATGTTCCTCGACGCACAGTTGAAAGAGAACAACAGCGTCATCGATCTGCTGACTTCGGACGAGACGTTTTTGAATGAGCAGCTGGCGCGGCACTATGGAATTTCCGGCGTCTACGGAAGCCGTTTCCGGGCAGTGAAGCTCACCGATCCGAATCGTTTTGGACTGCTGGGCAAGGCCAGCATCCTCGCGGTGACGTCTTACACCACGCGGACTTCCCCGACCATCCGCGGCAAATGGCTGCTCGAAAATATTCTGGCCGCGCCGCCGCCCGCGCCGCCGCCGAATGTGCCGTCGCTCGAATCGAGCAATAAAGACAACAAGCCGATGACCGTGCGGCAGATGCTGGAGACGCATCGCGCCAACGCGGTCTGCGCCAGTTGCCACGCGCGCATGGACCCGCTGGGATTGAGTCTGGAGAATTTCGACGCGATAGGCCAGTGGCGCACCACGGACGCCGGCAGCCCCATCGACGCTTCCGGCGTGCTGCTGGACGGCACGAAGGTCAACGGGCCGATACAACTGCGGCAGGCGCTGGTAGCGCAGAAAGACCAGTTCGCGCGCGCGGTGACCGAAAAGCTGTTGACCTATGCGTTGGGACGAGGACTCGAGTATTACGACGGGCCGACCGTGCGCGCCATCGACCGCGCGGCGGCGGCGGACGATTACCGCTGGTCGGCTTTGATCGCCGCGATCGTGAAGAGTCCGCCATTTCAGATGAGAACCGCGGCCCCGCGGGCGGTGAGCGCCGTGCACAGCACGCAGGCGGCACTTAAGAAATAAGGCATAAGGAGAACCAGACCATGTTCGTGACGAAGAAAGCGATTTCACGACGGACCGTGCTTCGGGGTATGGGCGCCGCGGTGGCGCTGCCGCTGCTCGACGCCATGGTTCCCGCCTATGCGACGGCCGCGTCCACCGCGCCGGTGCGCCGCTTCGGCTGCGTCTATCATCCGAACGGAATCATCTACGACCAGTGGTTGCCTAAAGGCGAAGGAACTCAGTACGAGCTTTCGCCCACGCTGAAAGCTCTGGAGCCGTTCAAGGACAAGTTGATCGTGGTTACGGGCCTCGCCAGCGATCAGGCGGAAGCGCTCGGCGACGGCGGCGGCGATCATTCGCGCGCCTGCGGATCGTATCTGACCGGCGTGCACGTAAGGAAGTCGGACACCGCCGTCGAGAATGCGGTGTCGATGGATCAGATCCTCGCGAAGGCTTGGGAGAACGACACGCAGCTTTCGTCGCTGCAGATGACCGCCGACGAGAACAGCCTGCTGGGCGATTGCGATCTGGGCTACAGCTGCGCTTACAGCAGCACGATTTCGTGGCTCACGCCGACGCTGCCGCTGATGGCGGAGAACAATCCGCGCGTGCTGTTCGAGCGCATGTTCGGTTCGAGCGACAGCACCGATCCGAAGGTTCGGGCCGCGCGTTTGAGCGAGGATAAGAGCCTGCTCGATTCGGTGAACGATCGCGTGAGTCAGCTGCGGCGGCAGTTGGGCGCGGCCGACAATCGCAAGGTGACCGACTACCTCGCATCGCTGAGAGACGTCGAGCGGCGCATTCAGAAGGCCGAGGAGCAGAGTTCGAAACAACTGCCGGATATGGCTCAGCCGGCGGGCATCCCGGAGAAGTTCGAGGACCAGGTGCGATTGTTATACGACCTACAGCTGCTGGCTTACCAGTCCGATTTGACGCGGGTGATTACGTTCATGTACGGGCGCGAGCAGACGGGACGGCCGTATCCGCAGATCGGCGTGCCGGAGCCGCACCATCCGCTGACGCACCATCAGGGCAATCCGGAAAAGATGGCGAAATGCGCGCACATTCAGCGATATCATATCGGGCTTTTTACCGAATATCTGGAAAAACTGCGGAATACGCCGGACGGCGACGGCTCGCTGCTGGATCATGTGATTCTGCTGTTCGGGTCGGGCATCAGCAACAGCGACCGGCACACCCACGGTCCGCTGCCGACGTTTTTGGTCGGCGGCGGGTCGGGTGCGCTGAAGGGCGGACGGCATCTGGTTTATCCGGAACATACGCCGCTGACGAACCTGCAGTTGACTTTGCTGAATAAGCTGGGCGTGCCCGCCGAGAAACTGGGCGACAGCAACGGACAGTTCAATAATTTGTCCGAGGTTTAGGCGGTTGGTCTTCACGAAGCGCCTCCGCGAGGGCGTTCGGCGCGGGGAGATCACCTGCAGCGTGCGCATCTGGACGCGTCCGCACGTCAAAGTCGGCGGGCGATATCCGATGGAGGAAGGCGAGATCGAGGTGGATTCCATCGAGCCGATCGGGCTGCTTGATATCACTCCGCAACTGGCGCGGGAGTCGGGGTTCCTGGGCGTGATCGACTTACTCAAAGTGGCGAAGCATGGCCGGGGCGAGAGGATTTATCTGATCCGGTTTCATTACGTGTCGCCTCGGCGCAAGCCCGCTGGATAGAAAAAGTCCACCCAGGGCTCGCCAAGCCGAGTTACCCGCATGGCGGAAGCGCCTCCGTTACGTGAAGTCGGGACCGCGCGCCATGCTACCCTGCGGCTCAGGGAAGCATGCATCGGAGAGCGGTGTTTACGCGCAACTATAAGGAGCATTTGGAAGAAGCATGCAAGCGGAAGGAGCCGACCGCGTTTCAATCCAAAAAGAAATGGTCAGGAGCCCAACGGTGGTTGAAAAAGCAGGGAACGCTTAAGGTTTACATCGCGCCAGTGGACAGTCCGAAGAGTGGTCCGAAGATCATGTACGAAGGCACTGTAAAGGAGATCGCCTTAGTTGAGTCCGCACCTGAGGCCACCGTAAAGAAGCTGCTTGCTGCGCGTGGTGAGGAAACCAGGAAAGAAGAGCTTTGGAAAAAAACAGTCTATCTGCTTTCGGATTGTTGCGAGATTCCAGCGACGCCCCTCAGTGCGTTGCGTAAGGCCAAGGACGGAACCAATCTTTCCGACGATTACAATTATAGCTATTCGATCATTCTCGAACGCGGTGCGCCGATAGTGGGTTAATTAGGGCCTTTCCCCGACTCAGTTCGGGCTAGTCAGCCAATTCGGCGGCGTCCAGGGTATGTTGTGGCCTGTTAGTTTATAGTGTTCCATCCATCTGCGCCTGAGCGTTGCCAGCACCGGTCGCACCCGATTCCTGTAATCGTCATCTTCTTCCCGCCGCTCGAACCATTCGATAAGCTGCCCCGGAGTGGCGTCCGGGCCGGGCCGGCTGCGGTTTGAAAATTCCACCAGTTCCAGCAATCCCTGACGGATCGCCTCACATTCTTCGCAGGAAGAAGGCGCGGGCATGGTTTGAATCTATCAGGTTCGAATCTATCAAATCCGCCCGAAGGATTACGCTGATAGGATATGCCGGTGCGGCGCGCGCTCTTTGTCCTGTTGTTGTTCGGGGTTGCGTTCGGTTACCTGGAAGCGGCCGTGGTCGTCTATCTGCGAATCCTGCATGAACCCGCGCGCCGGCGTTATTACCC
>JASHSD010000742.1 GCA_030036985.1 Bryobacteraceae bacterium | reverse complement strand
AAAAACTGGAAACGCTGGGGGCCTTATCTTTCGGAACGCCAGTGGGGCACCGTGCGCGAGGACTATTCCGCCGACGGCTCAGTCTGGAGTTATTTCCCGCACGATCACGCGCGCAGCCGCGTCTATCGCTGGGGCGAAGACGGATTGCTCGGCATCTGCGACCGAGAAGGCCGATTATGTTTTGCGCTGGCGCTGTGGAACGGACAGGATCCGATTCTGAAAGAGCGGCTGTTCGGTCTTACCGGCGAAGAGGGTAATCACGGCGAAGACGTGAAGGAGTGTTACTTCTATCTCGATTCCACGCCCACCCACTCTTATATGAAAGCGCTCTATAAGTATCCGCAGAGCGCCTATCCGTATCGGCAACTGCTCGAAGTGAACCGCGCGCGCAGCAACCGCGAACGGGAGTACGAGCTGATCGATACCGGCGCCTTCAACGAAGGCCGCTACTTCGATGTGTCGATGGAATACGCGAAGGTCTCGCCGAACGATATTCTGATCCGGCTGCGCATCGACAACCGCGGCCCCGAGCCCTGGACGCTGCACATCCTGCCGACGGTCTGGTTCCGCAACGTCTGGTCGTGGGGCAGAACGGGCGAAGGCTACTGGCCCGAGCCGTCGATCCGCCAGACCGCCAGGACTCAGATCGTTTGCGAACAGGTCAGCCTCGGCAAATTCACGCTCGATGCGGTCACTCCGCCGGACCAGTTCCTGTTTACGAATAACGAGACGAATTCCGAGCGGCTTTACAACGCTCCGAGCCGGAATCCTTATGTGAAGGACGCTTTCGACCGTTACATCGTGCATGGCGAGAGGGATGCGGTGAACCCGCAGCAGACAGGCACCAAGGCGACCGCATATTATCGCGAGGAGATTGCGACGGGCAAGGGCATTGAACTGCGGTTCCGGTTCAGCGGGGAAGGCGAAGACGGGCAGGTCGATTTCGACAAGGTTTTCGCAGAGCGCGAGCGGGAATCGAAGCTGTTCTACGGGATCGACGGCAATGCGCCGGCCGCGCTTGAGATCGTGCGCCAGGCGTCGGCGGGTCTCTTGTGGTCGAAACAGTTCTACCATTTCGCGGTGCTGCAGTGGCTGGAGGGCGACCCCGCGTGTCCCGAACCCCCGGCCGAGCGCTGGAAGGGGCGCGACAGCGAATGGAAGCACCTCTACAACCGCGACGTGATCTCCATCCCGGACAACTGGGAGTTCCCGTGGTACGCCTCCTGGGATCTCGCCTTTCACATGTTGCCGTTCGCGGAGATCGATCCCGAATTCGCCAAGGAACAGCTCATTCTGCTGCAGCGCGAATGGTACACGAATCCGAACGGACAGCTTCCCGCATATGAGTTCGCCTTCGGCGACGTGAACCCTCCCGTGCATGCGTGGGCGGCCTGGCGCGTGTACAAGATTTCGGCGCCGCGGGGGCAGCGCGACCGCACCTTTCTTCAACGCGTGTTTCAAAAGGCGCTGATCAATTTCACGTGGTGGGTCAATCGGAAAGACATTGCGGGGAAACAGATTTTTTCCGGCGGATTCCTCGGCCTCGACAACGTGGGAATTTTCGATCGCTCGAAGCCTCTGCCGAACGGCGGCGTGCTGGAGCAGGCCGACGGGTCGGCATGGATGGCGTTCTACTGCACCACAATGCTGGCCATTGCGCTGGAGCTGGCGAAGTACGATCCGGCGTATGAAGACGTAGCCTCGAAGTTTTTCGAGCATTTCGTGGCCATCGCGGACGCCATGAACACGCTCGGCGGCAGCGGCCTCTGGAACGAAGACGACGGTTTCTATTACGACCAGATCCGCACGGACGGCGGCATCACGATTCCGGTCAAGGTGCGGTCGCTGGTCGGGCTGATTCCGCTGATCGCGGTGACCAACCTCGAAGAGGAGACGATAGAAAGCCTGCCCGGCTTCAACCGCCGCATGCAGTGGTTTTTGAACAATCGCCGGGATCTTTATCAGCACATCTCGATGATGGAAGAGCACAAGACCGCCGGTCACACCCATCGCCTGCTGGCCATTCCGACGCGCTCGCGCCTTATCAGGGTGCTCCACCGCATGCTGGACGAGCGCGAATTTCTCTCGCCGTTCGGCATTCGGTCGCTGTCGGCGGTCTACCGCGACCATCCGTATACGCTGCACCTGCAGGGCGAGGAATACGGGATCAGCTACGATCCGGGCGAATCCACGTCGGGGCTTTTCGGGGGCAATTCGAACTGGCGCGGGCCGATCTGGTTCCCGATCAACTATTTGTTTGTGGAAGCGTTGGAACGTTATTACCATTTCTACGGCGACGATTTGAAAGTGGAGTGTCCGACCGGTTCGGGCAATTTCATGACGCTGATGGAGGTCTCGCGCGAGATCAACCGGCGGTTGTGCTCGCTCTTTCTGCCGGATTCAAACGGCTGGGCGCCGTGGCAGGGCGAAGATGAGATTTACGTCGACGATCCGAACTGGCGCGGGCTGACGCACTTCAACGAATATTTCCACGCCGACACCGGACGCGGCTGCGGCGCCAGCCACCAGACCGGATGGACGGCCCTTATCGCGCGATGTCTGAAGGATGATTTGTGGCGGCGCAGAGCGTCGGGTTCGCATTGAGAAAGGCAGCACAGCGTGTAGCGCAGCGGATTGGCAACCCAATGCCATGCTTTTTGTTGTGCCGCGCTTCGGCGCTGCGGCAGGCCTTCAGGCCAGCCCAACCCGATCACAATCTCCAAAAATAAATTTCAGCCCGCCCGATCAACAAGTTAGCGACCGATCACCGCTCTCTCCGCACTCCCTGCTCAGCCGGTTGCTGTACTCTCCAATCGAGAACCAGATCGGAGCCCATGACCCGATCTGGTCGCTAAGCCGTACAGTCCTCGAGGCTCTGGTCGCGGTGAATGCTTCAAACATGGGCGGCAGGCGCTCCCCGTAATCGGCGCTCCCGGATTCGGCCCGGGTAACCAACTGATTTGGGGCGCCCCGAAAATTTCTTCGGTAATTTCTTCGGTTGCAGGGCAGGTTGTTAACCTGCGGCGGATTGGCAATCCGCCTGGCCTGCGTTTCCGCAAAGCCGGCGAGTTCACCCTTTATTCCTGCCTTCGCCCTGCCATTCGTCAAATTGCCGCGCAAGGTCCGGGAAGCGGTCGCGATAATCCTCGATTGCCCGGCGGATCGTCTCGTGCGCTTCCTCGCGTCCGTAGGTTTCCGCGATGAAACGTTGTTGCTCGTGCTGAGGTGATTCCGGGTCGGCTTTGTAGGTCAGAAAATAGTGCCGGAGGCGCTCGATCATCGGCGCGGGACAAGCCGAGATATCGCGCCATTCTCCATAGGCGCCGTCGTCCTCCAGGACCGCGACGATTTTGTCGTCCATCACGCCTTCGTCCACCATGCGCAGGCCGCCGATGGGAACGGCCGTCGCCAGGATATCGCCGTGGGCGAGGTCGCGTTCGGTGAAGAGGCAGATATCCAGAGGATCGCCATCACCGGGTAATCCCTCGCGGCCGGCGCGCGCGCTCGAATGCGCGGCCATGCGCGGTCCGCAAAAGGTCCGAGGCAGAAAGCCGTAGAGCGTGGGACACACGTTGGAGTAGCGTTGTGGCCGGTCAATGCGGAGATAGCCGGATGCCTTATCGACTTCGTACTTCACCGTGTCAAAAGGCACGATTTCGATGTAGCAGGTGACGAAATCGGGGGCGCGGGGGCCAAGCGAAATGCCGTGCCACGGATGCGGCTTGAAGAGCCGATGCCATTCCACGTCCCCAGCGTAGCTCGCTCGAATCGTCGGCCTTAATGAAAAATTCGTCAAAATGTGCCGGATCGGCCGATAAGACACACAGGCGGGAATTATGGGCCTGACATCAATTCAATCGATTCCAGCCGCGGCCGAAACTGCTGCCGGCGCGACGGCGACACCGGCGGCGGATTGGACCAGGGACGAGCGCAGCTTCAACAGGGCCGTTTCGGCGGCAGTGGAGCAGTTGAACGGAATTGGCTTTGCGGGAGACAACAGGGAGATCACCTTCTCCATCGACCAATCCTCAAAGAGAGTGGTGGTTCAGGTGGTCGACAAGAGCACGAATGAAGTGATTATGCAGTGGCCGCCGGAGTCTGTGCTCCAGTGGGCCGCGGAAAATATGAAGAACGGGTGAGATTCGCGATGAATCCCTATTACGAACAGAAGATTCTTAATTCGGAACCGATTGAACTGGTCAGGCTGGTTTACCAGACCGCGATTACATCCGTCCGGGAAGCGCGGGAGCATCTGCGGCACGAGAGAATCAGGGAACGCTCGACGGCTGTCATGCGCGCGTATGCGGCCGTCGCCGAGCTGACCTCGTCTCTCAGGCCGGAGGTGGCGCCGGAGTTGTGCGGCAGACTGCGGAGCCTTTACGCGTATATGCAACGGCGCCTGCTGGATGCGAACACGCAACAGGCGGATGAGCCGCTGGTCGAAGTGCTCGGCCTGCTGACGACGCTTGCGGAAGGGTGGGCAGGAGTGGCGGAGCAGTTGGCTGCGACGTCAAAGGCTGCCCGTGATGCGAGGGACGTTGCGTGGCGCTCCGCGGGCCACGATCGAACGGAGTCTGCGGGTTATGCGGTAAGCGCCTGAACCCGGCCGCGTTTCATTTCGGATTGGCTGGATCGCCGGCCGCGCGGCGCGCGGCAAGACCCGACGCGATGACTTTCGCCAGACCGAATCCGCCGCCCTGCGCCATGGCTTTGGCGAGTTCTTCTTCGCCCAGACTCATGGCGGTGGCGCCCGCGTCATCATCTTCCGTGCCAAGCCAGCCGGAACCGTCCTCGTGGGCGGAGCGGAGCATCTGGCCAATGAGGAGCGCTTCGAAATCCTTCGCCGCGCTCACCTCCTTCGGCGAAGCCGGGTCCGCGCCTGATCCTGTTTGAGTCGGACCGGGCGCGGCGGGCAGCGCGCTGGGTAACAACGCGTCGAGGGGCAGTGCCACGTTCATCAGATGACCTCCAGTTCGGCGTCGAGGGCTCCGGCTGCGCGCAGGTTCTGCAGGATGGCGATGATGTCGCGGGCAGTCGAGCCGATGGCCGTGAGCGCGCGCACCAGTTCCTCGACCGTCGCGCCTTCGCGCAGCACCACATTCTTCGCCGTCTGGTCTTTTGCGGCTACGGTCTGTTCGGGGACCACTTCGGTCTTGCCCTGCGAAGCCGGTCCGGGCTGGGATACCAGCAGCCGGGTTTGAATCTCCACGGTGAGATTTCCGTGCAGAATGGCTACGGGAGCGATGCGAACGTCGTTGCCCATCACGATTGTGCCGGTGCGCTCGTTAACTACGATGCGGGCCTGGGTATCGACGTCGATTTTTAACTCTTCGATGCCGGCGATGAAGTCGGGTACGCGCGAGGTCCATGCAGCGGGCGTGGCGACGTCGACGAGCGCCGAGTTTTCGGCCTTCGCGATCGGCTTTTCGGTTCCGAACTCTTTGTTGACCGCTTCGGCGATACGGGCGGAAGTCGTGAAATCGGCATTGCGCAGCTGCAGGCGGATGTGAGCCGATGGCTCGACGGATGGCGCCAAGCGCTCGACCGTGGCGCCGTTCGGGGAACGGCCCACCGTCGGATGATTTACCGTCTGGCTCACGCCGCCGCGGCCGGCGACGAATCCGCCGGTGACGATCGGCCCCTGCGCTACCGCGTACACCTGACCGTTGGCGCCGCGCAGCGACGTCATCACCAGCAAACCGCCCTGCAGGTTCGAACAATCGCCCATCGCGGCCACGGTCACATCGATCTTTGTGCCGGGCTGGGCAAATGGCGGAAGCGTGGCGGTCACCATCACCGCGGCCGTATCGAGGACCATGATGGCGGACGGGCTCACCAATACGCCCATCCTCTCCAGCATGTTTGTCAGCGTTTGGGCGCTGAAGATGGTCTGCTGTTTGTCGCCCGTTTTGTTCAATCCCACCACGACGCCGTAACCGACGAGCTGATTATCGCGGACGCCTTCAATGGACACGAGGTCTTTGAGCCGGGTGGCGGCGCGCTCCGGCGCGGCCAGAGACAAACAAAACAGAATGGCAAAACACCATGTGAGGCGGCCTTTCCAGGCTGCGAACCTGCCTTCCGGCAGGTTCAGCCGGCCGGAAGGCAGGCTTGCAGGGCGGAAGCCCCGGCCCCACAGACTATCAATTCTCAGAAGAGACATACGCCTAAAACGGAAGCAGCCCCATCAGCAGCCGATACAACGCATTCGGGCGGCGAATGGCGTCGCCGACCACGCCTTTGCCGTTCAGCTTGATCTCCATGTCGGCTATTTGGGAGGAGCTGATCATGTTTGTGGTGGTGACATCGGCCGTGCGGATGACGCCTCGGACCGTGATGGCCTGCTGCTCGGAGTTCACCTGCAGGTCCTTCGAGCCTTCGATGTAAAGCAGGCCGCCGGGCAGAACCTTGACCACGCGCGCGGTGAGCGTGGCGTCCAGCGTGGTGACGCGCGTCGTTGTACCAGTGCCGTTCAGTTGCTGGTTGCCGCTTTGGTTCAGAAGGTTCGCCAGCGCTCCGGTGGGGGATTTCGGACCGGCGAGCGCGGTGATGGACTGCGACGCGGCGGACTGCCGTTGCGTGACGCTGGAACCGGTGGCTGCCGCGTTGATGGTCTCGGTAACGAGGATCGTAACCACATCGTTTACCTGACTGGCGCGCACATCGGGGGCGAGATCGGCCAGCCGCGCCGACGGCGACCAGATGGACCCCGGTCCGCCGGTCACGTTGTCATCGACCGGATTGGCCGCCGCGCTCTTCAGGTACTTGTCGAGCATGGAAGGCTCGGGCTGTTTCTTCTGGTTTTTCTTCGAATCGGGCGGAGCGGCCTGACAACCCAGGCACACGAGAAGCACGGCTGCCGGCAGTTTCATAATGTTTGCCCCACCGGCACGATCAGGAGCACGCGGCATCCGGGATTGAGCCTGCCGCGGAAAGTTTTGCCGCTGGAAGGATTGCGCAACTCGACCATTTCGCCTTCATTGGCCGAGGTTTCCGCAACCGCGGTGAACTCCAGATGCGCGCGCCCGCTCTGCACGTCCACGGTGACCGGATCGCCGCGCCGCACCTCGGGCGGTTCGGTGAGCGCCGCGAGGGGAATCCATGCGCCGGCCTTCAACGCGCGCTTTGTCAGGCGCCCGGAGACTTCGTCGACGCGCACGGCGATCTGCTCCCGTTCGAGCGGCCCGGTGTGGCTTTCGATCCGAAGAGAAGCGGCCGTCACGATGGAGTTCGCGGGCAGGTCCCGGATCGCGACCACGGCGTCGAACCTCGCGTTGATTGCGACCCGCGCCTCAATCGGCGTTTTCAGCGTTCCGGCGTAACGCACATCGCCGCGCCAGAGCTGCACGCCGGGACTGGCGGGAGACGCAGGCTCCAGACCCTCGATCGGAAACTCAATTTGGCCGGCGGGAAGCTCGATCTTCGGCAACTCGATGACCTTCAGCTCCGCGTTCGCGGGCAGCGACGGGCGCATCGCGGCGGCGGTTTCTTCATCGGTAATTCGCCGCATCGGAAGCTCGAAACAGACCAGGGCTTTTTCGTGAAACGGGATGGCGTTGGCGCGGGCGATCTGGCGGAGTTCGGCCGCGGAATAGATCCGCCTGGCGCCGGGAGTCGGCGCGAATCCGACGACGAGATCCGAGGGTAACGCGGAGAATTGAGGATCCGCCTGCGCCAGATCGCTTCCCAGAATGCGGTTGCCGGTCACCGGGAGGCACCCGGCGAAGGCTCCGCTCGCAAGCAGCGCCGGCAGGACGAGTACCCCTACCCGAAAGCGTCGGCACGAGTGCCGACGCCGCAGACGCGAGCGTCCGCGCCACGCCGCAATTGGTCTGTGCAGAATCCGAGTCAGCCTCATGGCGCGCTTCACTTGGTGATGTTGTTGACCTGCGAGTACATGTCGTCGGCGGCCTTGACGACCTTCGAATTGGCTTCGTAAGCGCGCTGGCTGGCAATCAGGTTCACGAACTCGTCCACCACGCTGACGTTCGACTGTTCGATGTACCCCTGCAGGATGGTGCCCGCGCCTTCCGTCGATCCCGGAGGACCGACGACGGCGGCGCCGGACGCGTCGGTCGGCAGGTAGAGGCTGTCGCCGAGCGAGTTGAGTCCTGCGGGATTCGGAAACACGGCGAGGGTGATCTGACCCGCGGTCTGTGCGGCCGTCTGGTTGGGGAGCGTGTAGCTGACGGTTCCGTCGGTCGCGATGTTGATCGACTGCGCGGCCGCCGGTATGGTGATTTGCGGAATTACGGGATTGTCGTCCGAGGTGACGATGTTGCCCGACGCATCCATCTGAAAGTTGCCGGCGCGCGTGTACGCCGTTTCGCCGTTGGGCAGTTTGATCTGGAAGAAACCGCTGCCCTGGATCACCAGATCCAGCGGATTGCTGGTGCTGGTGAAGGCGCCCTGCGCGAAAATGATTTCGTTCGACGAGGTGCGCGTGCCGAGTCCGAGCTGTAGTCCCACCGGGACGATGGTAGTGGAGCTGGACTGCGTGCCCGGCTCTACCAGGTTCTGGTACATCAAATCCTGAAACTGGGCGCGGCGCGCCTTGTAACCCACGGTGTTGGCGTTGGCGAGGTTATTGGCGATATTGTCGATGTTCAGTTCCTGAGCCGCCATGCCGCTGGCGGCGCTGTATAAAGCTCGAATCATTACTGCCTCCGGATTTTCGAATTAAGACACGACGCGCGCCACTTCTTCGATGGCGCGACGGTTGAGCTCATTGCCGAGATTCATCGCCTTCTGCAGCATTTCGAACTGGCGCATCAGCGCGACCAGGCGGACGGAGGACTCGGCGGTTCCCACGTTCGACTGTTCGACCTTGCCCTGCAGAACCGTGCCGGTGGCCGGCTTGGGCATGGCGCCTTCCGCGGGCGCGAAATAATTCAGGCCTTCCTTGCTTAATTGGCGGGGATCGAACGAGGCGAGCTGCAGCTGGCCCACCACCTGTCCGGCCTGCTGAACCGTCCCGTCCGGGAGCACCTCCACGGGCATGCGCGGCTGAAGCAGAATCTGCGCGCCGTTCGTCCCGCGCAAAGGATTCCCGTCGGCAGTGGTCAACACGCCGGCCGGGGAAAGGCGAAAGTTGCCGTTGCGCGTATAACGCAGTCCCGCGGGCGTCTGGACGGCGAAGAGACCGTCGCCGTCGATGGCGAAGTCGAGCGGGTTGGAAGTGTCTCGCAGAACGCCTTGGGCGAGATCGGTCCATTGGCTTTCGATCACCGGTAGAGTCGTTACGTCTCCGGTCTGGGGATCGGAGGACGCATCGTCGCCGACATAAAGGCTGTAGAATTCGCGGTCAGCTTTGTATCCTCCGGTCTCGATGTTGGCGAGGTTATTGGCGAGCATTTCGAGCGATTGCATGCGCGCCTGCATGCCGCTCGCCGCTGTGGCTGAGATGCCGTCCATGAAGTGCTTCCTCTTTCGCCGTCGATATTGCAGCCGTCGGGCCGAACGAAAGAATTCCGATAACTTCCTCAAAAATAAAAACGAGGGGCCGATAAGTGTAATAAGGAATAGTGCGATGTGCGCCAATTTTTTGTCGTTTTCACGTAAATCGGCAATAAACGGCCGGGGGTGCCCGCGCTGAGACGCGCTAAGACCTTGATAAACGGCCCTC
>JASHSD010000741.1 GCA_030036985.1 Bryobacteraceae bacterium | reverse complement strand
TTGAGCCGCAAACATATCATCGAAGCCTGCGAGAATTCGCTGCGCCGCCTGGGCATGGATTTCATCGATCTCTATCAAATTCATAGATGGGATTCGGTTACGCCGATCGAAGAGACGCTCGATGCGCTCGATTCGCTGGTGAGCGCGGGCAAGGTGCGATATCTCGGGGCCAGCAGCATGGCGGCGTGGCAGCTGTCGAAGGCGCTTTATATCGCCAAGGAAAACGGCTGGCGGCGGTTTTCGACCATGCAGAACCACTACAACCTGATCTATCGCGAGGAAGAGCGGGAGATGATTCCGCTGTGCATGGATCGGGGTTTGGGAATTATTCCCTGGAGTCCGCTGGCGCGCGGATTTCTCACCGGCACGAGGAAACCCGGCGGCGGGGATACGACGCGATCGGAAGTCGATACGTTCGCGAAAGACATGTATTACAGCCCCGACGATTTCGCCGTGGCCGATGCCGTTGCGGCCGTTGCGAAGCAGCGCGGCTGCACAGCGGCCCAGGTCGCGTGCGCGTGGGTGCTGCAGGCCCCGGGGATCACGGCCCCGATTATCGGCGCGACGAAAATCCACCAGCTTCGGGAACTCATTGCCGCGGTGGAGATCACGCTGTCGCAGGAGGAAATCGCGGCGGTGGAGAAGCCTTATCGGCCGCATCCGATTCTGGGACACGCGCAGCCGGCCCCGAAGGCCATGGCCGCAGCGAAATAGCCGCTATCAGGCCTTCGGTCGTTTTACGCCGGCTTCGGCGGCCGCTCGATTGAGCCGTTCCTCGAGAGTCCACAGAGGGCAGTTCGAAAGCAGGGCCGAGGCGATCAGGTGGGCGTCGATCCAGCCGATGCCGCGCCCCCACAGCTTCCGGTCTTCCATCAGATCGAGCGCTTCCTCGTGGGTTGCCGTCACGGCGGACGGCAACTCCGCCAGGCTGTCCAGAATGAGCGCCCGGTGTTTCAGGTGGCCGCAGGCAAGCTCGCCGATGATGTACGGATGCATCAGCACCGACGCTTCATTCAGAAGCGCGGCCAAGCCGCTGTGGCCTTTGCGGAGGTGCTCGATCCAGACGGAGCTGTCGACCAGCACTGTCATGCGGAGGCTGCGCGGCGGCGGGGAATCGGACTCAACTGGGGTTCGGTACCGCCGAGCGCGGCCAGACGCTTCGCCGCTTCGCGCGCAATCAGCGCTTCCAGGCCGGCGTGGACCAAGGCCGTCTTTTCCTCAATCCCCATGAGCTTTCTGGCCCGGTCGATCAGAACGTCATCGATGATCAGAGTGGTTCTCATATGCATAAGTATGGCTGGTTTTGGCATATATGTCAAGCGGGGTTCCGGGAGTGCCGGCGCAGGTCGAGAATCAACTGCATCACCCGATGCTCCAATTCATCGCGCACAATGCGGAATGCCGCAATCGATCCGCCCATGGGATCGGGAACGATCCACTCCTTCAATTCTTTTGGCTGCGGGCCCGGCAAGGTGAAACCCGACATATTTATGACGAGATCGCATTCAAGCGCTTCAAAGGGATCGTAGCGGCGCGGCAGGTGAGTTGACACGTCCACATTGAGCTCCTCCATGACCGCTACAGTAGCGAGCGGAATCTGCTGTGTCGGCGCGAGTCCCGCGCTGGCGGCCTTCAGCACATCGCTGCCGTAGCGGTTGGCAAACGCCTCCGCCATCGGGCTGCGGCAGGCATTCCCGATGCAGACGAAAAGCACCCGTTTCAGAGTTTGCTGAGGAATAATTTGTGTACCCGCGAGTCCTGTGTCAGTTCCGGATGAAACGTCGCGACCAGATGCCTGCCTTGTTCGACCAGCACTGGGTCCCCTTCGTATTCTGCCAGAACCTTCACGGCGGGGCCGGCGCGGCGGATGATGGGCGCGCGAATGAACACGGCTTCCACGTCGCCCGCGCCCGCGCGCTCGCCAAATTCGGGGGCGGGATGAATGGTGGCGACGCGGCTGTCGATCTGGCGTCCGTAGGCATTGCGGTCGACCGTAAGATCGATCACGCCGAAGCTCTCCTGCGCGGGGTTGCGGACCTCCTGGGCCAGCAGGATCGCGCCCGCGCACGTCCCGAACACCGGTTTCTCGCGGGCGAACTCGCGCAGGGGATCCTTGAGGTTCATGAAATCCAGCAGCTTGAGCATGGTCGTGCTCTCGCCTCCGGGAATCACGAGGCCGTCGATCGATTTCAGATCCTCGGCGGTGCGGACGAGCACCGGTTCCGCGCCCGCGCGCTCGAGGGCTTTCGCATGGGCCTCGAAATCGCCCTGGAGTGCGAGAACGCCGACTTTTTTCGGCATGGAATCCCGGCCGCTTCTACCAGCCCCTCGTCTGCATCAACTCTTCGGCAGGCAGTTTGGAGACATCAAGGCCGGGCATCGCCATCCCGAGATCCTCGCTGGCTTCCAGGAGTTTTTCGGGATCGTTGAAATACGTCGCTGCCTTGATGATCGCTTTGGCGCGGGCTTCCGGATCTTCGCTCTTGAAGATGCCGGAACCGACGAACACTGCTTCCGCGCCCAACTGCAGCACCAGCGCGGCGTCCGCGGGCGTGGCGATGCCGCCGGCCGAAAAGTTCGGCACCGGCAGCTTGCCGTGCTCGGCGACCCATTCGACCAGCTCCAGCGGCGCGCCGAGGTTCTTCGCTTCGTGCACCAGTTCTTCCTTGCCGAGCACCGTGAGCTGCTTCATCTCCTTCACGATGGTCCGGATATGCCGCACGGCTTCGACGATATTGCCCGATCCCGCTTCGCCCTTGGTGCGGATCATGGCCGCGCCTTCGGCGATGCGCCGCAGCGCTTCGCCCAGGTTTCGCGCGCCGCAGACGAACGGCACTTTGAAATCGCGCTTGGCGATGTGATGCTCTTCGTCGGCGGGCGTCAGCACTTCGCTTTCGTCGATGTAATCCACGCCCAGAGCTTCGAGAATGCGCGCTTCGGTGAAATGGCCGATGCGCGCCTTCGCCATCACCGGAATCGAGACCGAAGCCATGATCTCGCGGATCTTGCTCACCGGCGACATGCGCGCCACCCCGCCCTCTTTGCGGATATCTGAAGGCACGCGTTCAAGCGCCATCACCGCGGCCGCGCCGGCCTTCTCGGCAATCAGCGCCTGCTCGGCGTTGACCACGTCCATGATGACGCCGCCCTTCAGCATTTCCGCCAGCCCGACCTTCAGCCGGAATTGTTCGTCCTGAAACATGTTCTCTCCTTAACTTGTCAAGCAACTTCTCAAACGAGGGCGAGCGCGGGCTGCGTGTCGCCGGCGCGCCCGCGCATCGCGCTATGAATCACTCCGCCCAGAATTTCGATCCCCTTGCGAATCTCCTGCGGCTCCAGGCCCGCGAAACTGAGACGCAGCCCGGAATCAAGCGGCCGCGAAATGGAAAAATAGCGGCCGGGCAGATAATCGACTCCAGCCTGCTGGGCGAGGCCGCGCAGCGACACCGCATCCAGATCTCCCGGCAGCGTGACCCACATGTTCATGCCGCCTCGGGGCACTTTGTAATCGCAGGTGGCGAGGAAGCGCCGGCAGGTTTGCTCAAGCGCCCGCAGCTGCTCCTTCGCCGCCGCGATGACCGCGCTCTGGTGATGCGCGAGCCGCCCCGACTCCGCGAACCGCAGCAGGAAAGCCTGCGAGAGGTGGTCGGTATGCAGGTCCGCGAGCTGCTTCAATTCCGTGACGCGGGCGATCACCGGACGCGGCGCGACAATCCAGCCGACGCGAATGCCGGGGAATGCGATTTTGGAAAAACTGCCCAGCAGGATCACGTTGGGATCGAGTTCCTTGAGTCGCGGCGGAGCGTGCGCGGAGTCGCCGGACGCGTAGGTGAGTTCGCTGTAAATATCGCTTTCGATGACGACCGCGCCCGCGTTCGCCGCCATCGCGCGGACCTCCGTGCGCGCCGACGCGGACATGGTCGCGCCGGTCGGATTTTGAAACGACGGCGTGACTACGAGAACCTTCGCTCCCGCGTCAAGCGCGCGCCGCAGGGAATACAAGTCGATGCCTTCGGCAGTGACCGCCACGCCGATGAGATCCGCGCCCGCTTCGAGGAACAGATTCTTCAATCCGGGATAAACCGGCTCTTCTACCGCGACCTTGTCTCCCGGCCGCACCAGCGCGCGGCGCAGAAGGTCGAGCGCCTGCTGGCATCCGTTGGTGATGAGAATGTCGTCGGATTCGCGCGCGACGCCGGCGCCCACCGCGTGGTCGAGAAGATAGCGGCGCAGCGGTTCGTAACCGCCCGGCGAGCCGAGCTGCAGCAGGGCTTTGAGATTTTTCGAATCCAGCACTTCGCGGCAGGATTCGCGGAAGTCTTCGATCGGAAACAGCCCTTCGGAAGGGCGTGAACTGGCGAAACTGATGACGCCGTTTGCCGGCGCGCCCGCGCCCGTGGAGAAGGACGGGGTCAGCACGCGCGACCAGTTCAGCGTGTCCGGCCGGGCCGGCGGAGTCGCGCTGACATAGCTGCCGCGCCCCACTTCGCCTTTGATCAAGCCTTCGCTTTCGAGAACGTCGTAAGCCGCGGAGACGGTCGTGCGGTTAAGGCCGAGCTTCGCCGCCAATTCGCGGGTCGGAGGCAGACGATCGCCGCGATGCAGTTCGCCGCTTTCCATCAATTGGCGCAGATAGATTCCGAGCTGCCGATAGAGAGGCGTTGGGGACGAGGGATCGAGGTTGGGACGGAAGGGAGCCACCGCTTTTCGATTGTAGCAGATTGGACTGGCAATTGGACTGTCGCGCCTCATCCAATCGGTTTTTTTCCGACCGGGCGATAAAATACAAAAGTCCATGCGGTACCGCCGAGTCGCGATCCTCTCTGCCCTTTCTCTGGCCGCCTTTGCCGCGGCTTTCGCGGGAAAGAAAAATCGCGACGACCAGACGCAGGTGCTCGACCTTCCGAAAGACCCGCCAATGGTCGCGGTGGGCGAGACCAGCCGGCTTGTTTTTCACACGGCGCCGCTCTCGGCCAAGGGACTGCTTTCGCAGCAGACGCGCGAGGCGATCAAGACCATTCTGAAAACGAGCGGCGGCGCGCAGGTGATTCATATTCGCGCCTTTGTGGCGGGCAGCGGGGATGAGCGGCGCGTGCCCCAGATCGTGAGCGAGTTGTTCGGCGGGAAGAAACTGCCGCTGCCTTCGGTGAGCGTGGTGCTTGCCGGCGCCTTGCCGCTGGAGAATGCGCAGGTCGCGATCGAGACGGTTTCCGTGGCCAGGAAAGAGGTCAATCCGGATGGATTGGAGTTCGTGGAGGGCCAATCGCCGGATCAAATCGCAGCGCGGCTCGCGGGGGCGCCGCCGCTGCGGGTGACCTGCTTTGTCAGCGGTCTCGATAGCGCCGATGCGATTGCGGCGAAATTTCCCGGGGCTGCGGTGGATATCGTGCAAACCCAACGCGCGCCCATCATGACGGAAATGCATTGCGAGGCTTGGGCGCGCGGCGGAGCGTTGAAGGCGCCGCGGCTCGCGTTCACGGGCACTCAAGTGGCTTTCGGAGCCAACGAGAGGGCCGCGGCGCTGGCCTTTCAGCGGCTCAATAAGGATATGGCCGGAGCGGGCGCGAAGCCCTCGGACATCGTGGCAACCCACGTTTATGCTGTGTCGGAAAGGGCGGGAGAACTCGCACGCAAGGTTCGCGCGATGCCTCCGCTGACGATTATTCCGGTTGAGGGCGTGGCCTCGCTCGATGGGATTTTTGCGGTGGACGCGATCGCGGCGATGGAGTAATGCAGTCCTTGTGGGGCCGGCGCTTCGGCGCTGCAGCCGCCCTTCCGGGCGGCCTGGAGCCGGCGCAAATTCCGGGTCAACAGCGGAATCCCGTCGAACGCTGCGCCGGGCAAAAGCCCGGCGGCAGGGCCGAAGCCTTGGCCCCACAGAACCAGTGGCATGGGGCTATCAATCGGGCTGTCAGTCAGGCGGTCAATCCCCGGAGACGCGGCGCTCCAGCGCCGAATCGCCCGAAGTGAAGTACGCCTTCATGCCTGCCCAGTTGGTTCGAATCAGCGAAAGTCCCAGCATCAGCAGAATGGTCAGCACGGCCGCGAAGACGGTCTGGCCCACGGTCAGCCGGCTTTTCAGAGACCCGAACCAGCGTCCATAAACCAGCTCGATGTGCACCCAATAGACGAGCAGGCTGGTAAGCCCGAATTGCCTGACCCAACTCCAGCCGGTCGACGGAATGCGCAGGTTCCAGAGCCACGCAAACGCAATCAGAATCAGCACCGCGCCGGTTTTGATGAAGATCAGCGCGGGGCCGTTCAGCCAGAAATCGGAGCTCGCATAGATCGAAAACGGGATATTCGAGAGCGCGTAAGCCGCGAAGGCCAGCGCCAGACCGCCCCACCCGACCCACTGCATGGTGAAGGGAATATCGGCCGGCTTCTGCAGGCGCAGAATGCTGCCGAAGCTCATGCCGAAGGCCACGAATGACGCCCACGGAAAAAAGCCGAAGTATGAGTAGTTCGGCCTGATGTAATTCTGCACAATCCCGGGCACGCCCGACCAGTTGACGCTCGACACCAGCGGCGCTCCCGCCGCGACCGCCACGCCCAATATGGCGCAGAGGCGGATTCGTTCCACCGTGCGGAAAACCGACATCACGGAAAAGACCAGCAGCGCGAGTCCCATGCAGTTCAGGATGTCCACGCGGAACAGGTCTGTCCAGGGGCTCTTGTCGATCGAGAACAGCCAGAGCTGCAGACGGAAGGCAAACGCGGCGGCAAAAAGATAGCCGGAGCGTTTGACCGCCGCGAACATACGCCTGCCCGCGGAAAATCCCCGCCGCTCCTGGCTGTCCATCAGGAACGCGAAAGTAATGCCGAGCAGAAACAGAAACACCGCGGGCGGCATGCCGCCGACGAATTGCGACATGACGTAGGGCCCGCCGCCGCGCAGATCGTCGCGCAGGAATGACTGGAAGACGTGGCCCTGAAGCA
>JASHSD010000740.1 GCA_030036985.1 Bryobacteraceae bacterium | reverse complement strand
CTCTTCAGCCTGGGCACGAATACTCTGTCACTGACGGCGCGCGACCCCGATTATCATGCGGCGCGCATCTATCAGTTCAACGTGGCCCTGCAATATCAGTTGCCGTTTAAGTCGACCTTCGAAGTTGCGTACGTCGGCAACCGCGGTTATGACGAACTCGCGGAGAGCGCGGCCAATCAGGCGCCATTCGGTCTGAATGGCAGCATCGCGGCCAATCGTCCTTATCCTGAATGGGGCGCCATCACCCTCGGCACTACGGAAGCGCGCTCCTGGTACAACTCGCTCCAACTCAAATATGAGAAGCGTCTGACCTCAGGCTGGTACACGCTCGCTTCGTATACGTGGGCGAGCGCGATCGACGAATACGGGGCCTGGGGAGCGAACATCGATCCGCAGATCGGCTCCGACTTCAACGCCGAGCAAGGTCCGCAGGGGCAGACGCCGCGCCAGAATTTCGTATGGTCGAACGTCTACCAACTGCCGTTCGGAAAGGGGCAGCGCTGGGGGAACAATTGGAACAAGGCGGTCGACGGCTTTTTCGGCGGGTGGCATGTCTCCAATATCCTGACGTGGCGCACGGGGTTGCCTCTCAACATCACGCTGGCCAGCAGCGGCGCCAATCCGGCCACGGGGCAGAGTTACTCGTTCTACAACTTGAACGGCGGCACGTTGTACCCGAATCTGGTAGGCACTCCCAACACGGGAATCAGCCCCGGAGTCAACCGCAACGACTTCCTGAGTCTGAGCGCCTATCAGGTGCAGACGCTCAATACGCCCGGCGACGCGAGCCGCGACTCGGCATGGGGCCCCGGTCTCTTCAACGTCGATATCAGCCTGGGCAAACAGATCCCCGTGACCGAGCGTGAACTACTCGAGCTGCGCTTCGAAGCTTTCAACTCGACCAACCATACGAACTGGGGGAATCCGGGAACCAGCTTTGGATCCTCCAGCTTCGGCGTCATTTCCTCGACGACCGGCAACAACCGAATCGTGCAGATGGCGATTCGGTTCCAATTCTGATCGGCGTGCTCTTGAAGCGAGCTGTAACAACTCTGCTGTTGCTGGCATCGGTCCGGCTCCTGTTTTCGCAGGAGCCGCATGCCGAAGGCGACGAGATTCGAGCTGTCGTTGTCCTGAGCCGCCACGGGGTCCGCGCGCCTCTTGCGAGCGAAATCCGGGGCGGCGTGTACAACGCTCAACCATGGCCGGCATGGCCGGTCGCCACCGGAGTACTTACCGAACATGGAGCCGAAGCCCTTCGTCTTCTCGGGGCTTGGTATCGTGTTCATTATGCCGGGCTTTTCGAGAATGATTCCTGTAGTTCTCCCACGGTCTACGCCGAAGCGAACACCGCCCAGCGGACCGTTGCCTCGGCCAAAGCTCTTCTCGCCGGGCTGAAACCCGGCTGTGACTCTCATGTCTCCGTTAGGTCGGCCGGCCAGGCAAATCCCTTGTTCGGACCGGGCGCGGTCGGCAATCGGGCCGATCCCCTCAAGCTTTCAAATGCGATTCGCGGACGCCTTGGCGCGCATACCGATTGGTGGACGAACGCATTCGCCGAGCCACTCGAAGAAATGCGGCACGTGTTGCTCGATTGCGCCGGCCCCGACTGCGACAAATCGAAGAAGAGTTTGGTTTCCGCGCCCGGCATTGTTGCGCCGGAACCCGGCCGCGGTTTGGTGAATGTCGATGGACCGGTTGCAATGGGCGCCGATTTCGCCGAGCACTTTCTGCTGCAATACGCCGAAGGCTTCCCCATGGAGAAGGTCGGCTGGGGGCGGGTTTCGCGACCGATGCTGAAGTCGCTCATGGAAATGAACACCCGGTATCACGACTTCGTGCTGCGAACGCCTTACTACGCGCAAATTGCGGGATCCGATCTGGCCTTTCGCATCGACACTACTCTGCGCCAAGCCGCCGGCGGTCATGAAGCGCCGGGTGCATTGGGCACGCCGGACAGCCGGTTTATTCTACTGGCCGGTCACGACTCCAACCTTACCTGGCTGGGCGGGCTGCTGCGAATGGATTGGCTGCTGCCCGACGAGACATTCAACGCAACCCCGCCCGGCAGCGCGATTGTATTCGAATTGCACAGGAACCGACACAGCGGTGAATATTCGGTACGAGCGCTCTTTGTCAGTCAGACGCTTGACCAGATACGTTCGCTTAAGCGGCTTGCCGATAGTGAGCAGCCGGCGATGGCTCCGATATTTATTCCCGAGTGCAGTGAAGATGCTTTGGATTTTTCGTGCCCGCTCGCGTCATTCAGCCGGGTTGTTGACGGCGCAATCGACAAGCGATTCCTCGAACCCGGGCTGCGCCACTGAGTTTAAGCCCTTGATTTTCGGACACGTTGTGGATCAGCAATACCTGATCAGCCTGGCTTTCGCAGTTGGGCGGGTTCGCGATAAATAAGTGCTTCAGAGTCAGCAGAGGCCCAATTCGCTTTTCAGTGAGCGGGAGACGCTCTCGATCTGCGTCAACTGCACGTAGCGGGTCCACAACACCGCGGGATCTTCACCCGTGAGATTGCTGCGCAGCAGATAGTGGCCGTCACGTGTTGGGCAGCGTTGAGCTTCGTCTTGTCGACGTGAAACGAGAAGGTGGAGCGCGTGACCTCTTCGTCCTTTTCCGGCAGCCTGATCTTCACGAAACCGAATGCGCGGCCCGCTTCTTTTTTCGCCGCTCCGAGGCGCAGCAGCAGCTGATCGCGTTTGGGCAGACTCCTGCGCATCGCGCGCAGCTTGCGCAGCAGCCGCGCCAGCCGTTTCCCGCGTATCGCGATCTCCTTGGCCTGCGCGGTCCTGGAAGACATCCAATCGATGCGGATGCGGATCGCAGCGCTCTGGCCGAGTTCATCGGCACATAGAACGCGGGAATACCACGACCCGCCATCCGCACAACACGGTTTCCCCGGAGATTCGCCAACCGAAGGCAACACGTCCTGCCGATCCACGCCGACCGA
>JASHSD010000739.1 GCA_030036985.1 Bryobacteraceae bacterium | reverse complement strand
AATCTACGTGCTGGTCGCCATCGCCCGAAAGCGACTCGGCCCGGAGATCAGCCTCTACCAAATTCTACAGATTCTCAGCGTTACGCTTTTCGAGAAAACGCCCATTTTACAGGCTCTCCACCCACCCGATGCTCAAGACGATCTGCCTGCTTCCGGCAATCAGTTGATTCTGTTCCCTTTATAGCCGGACAGTTGTGATACGCAGCCTGCAGCAGGAACAGGCCGGACACGGCTCCGCGCGCTTTGACGCCCTTCTTTACCGGCGGCTGGATGCGACGTTGGATGAGTACTTAAACGCCTTAGAGAATCATAGGCTATAGTTTCTGAGGTGACCCGGGAAACCGCCGCCGGCCGACTGAAAACACTCGCGCAGGCGATTCTCTTCCGGAATCACATCCCCACTGCCTTCGCGTTCGTTCTGCTGGCGTGTCAAATGGCCATTCCGTGGACCGCTGCGAATTTCATAGCGGGCGATGGCCCGTCCCATCTGTACAATGCCGCCGTCGCGGGGGAACTCGTCCTGCATCGGCATAGCATTTACTCATCCGTCTACTTCATCCGCGGGGCGGCGCTTCCGAACTGGTCGACGACCGTTTTTCTCGCCGTGGCCGGAGCCGCCGCGGGGAACGCATATGCCGAAAAGATTTTCGCAAGCTTCGCCATCCTGGCGGGCTTTCTCGGATTCTGCTATCTCAACCGGGCCCTCGCTCCGAACCGCAGCCCCTGGACTCCGATCGCGAATTTCCTGTTCCAGACATGGTTTCTGTGGGTCGGGTTCTACAACTTCTATCTGGGCGTGGCGCTGCTGCTTTTTATAATCGGCTTTTATATACGGGGCACGAAACCGCTCGGCGGCAGGCTGAGTCGGAATCGGGCTGTGGCCATTGCAGTCGGCCTCGTGGCGATATTTTACACGCACCTGATCGCTGTTGTCTTTGCCATCGCGACCATGGTCGTCATCTGCCTTTGGGTTAATGCAGTTGCGCCAGCGGGCGAGCGAAGCATGGCGCGCAGCCTTCGCGAAACGGGTATGCTGCTCTTATCCGCGGCACCGGCGGCGATTCTTATCCTCCTCTATCTGCACAGTGTCCGGGGCGCGCCAGTGGGCCCGGCGCCCGATTTCCTTCCCACCCTAAGGGACTTCCCCAAACACATATTTCTGACTGGAACCGGTTCCGCCGGGCAACAAGCCTTCCTCGGGACTTTCACGCTCTGCTATTTGGTTGCGGGATTACTTCTGCTGACGAAGAAGGAATGGGGCTCGGCGCGGGCCGGGCTCGTGATCGCGGCGCTGGCGGCTTTCGCGGCATATCTGTTGGTTCCCAACAGGGGCTTCGGCGGCTCCGAGGCAACCACTCGCTTCGCCTGGCTGGTATTCATTCTCGGCGTACCCGCGGCGGCGTCTGCGTCACGGATTCGTTTCGTTCATACCCCCGTCGCGCTCTGCATCGCTTTCTATTTGGGAGGGAATTTCGTCGCCACGGTGCGAGCCGCCCGGGCCGTAAGCGACGCCGTGGTCCCGTACCTGTCGACGGCCGGCGTCATCCCGCCGAACTCTTCGATTGTGCGTCTGCTGTATCCCGCGCCGGACGCGCCCGAGCGCTACGGTTACGCCGAAACCGGCCGGTCTCCTTTCTTCCATCTCGACAGTCTCGTCGCGGTCCGCAATCACGATCTGGACCTGACCGATTATGAATCGTTCACGCGGGCCTTTCCCGTCAGGTTTCGGGCAGAAGGCCAGAGCTCTCAGCTTTGGGGCTTCGAAGGCCCGGATGTTGGATCGGTCGAATCGCTGGCTTGGGTTCGTGCGAACTTACCCTTCCCTGTCGATTTTGTGCTCCTGTTTGGGGACGAGCGCTCGCCCGAGGCAATCGCGAAAGGCATGCCCGCTATGCTCGCTTATCTCGATTCGAATATGACCCGCATTGCTGTGTCGCCGGATCGTTTGCTAAGGATCTACCGGCGAAATGAATGATTGGCGATTTTTTCGCGGATCCCCGACATTTCAGCGCCGACATTCAGGAGCAGCGACGTAACATTCACGTGATAGACTGCGTTGGCGAAAAGAGGGTCATCCCATGAGTCCCCAACGCGATCTGAATGCCTCCGATGTTCAGGTTTCCGCCGAATTTAACCGGTGGCTTATTCCGATAGCCGCGGTAGCCATCCACATCTGCATCGGCTCCGTATACGCCTGGAGCACGTTCAATCGGCCGATCAAAGCCATCTTTCCCCGCGATCCGTCGTGGTTCAGTCCGCCTTACACAACCTTCAGCACGGCGCTTGTCCTGCTCGGACTGAGCGCGGCTTTCGGAGGCACGTGGGTCGAGCGCAAAGGGCCGCGTGTGGCGGCGGTTGCGGCGGCGATTCTGTTCGGATTCGGTCTGGTTCTTGGCGGCATCGGCCTGGCCGTGAAGCAGTCGTGGCTTCTGTTCCTGGGGATGGGCGTTGTCGGCGGCATGGGCTGCGGCCTCGGCTACATCGCGCCGGTCAGCACGCTGGTGAAATGGTTTCCCGACCGCCGCGGCATGTCCACCGGCATGGCGATCATGGGTTTCGGCGGCGGCGCATTTCTGGCCGGATATCTCAATGTCTATTTCATGGATCGGTTGGGGGTGGCCAGGACCCTCATGGCTCTCGGCGTCGCTTACTTCATCATCATGATGATCGGCGCGGCGATCATCCGCAGGCCGCCCGCGGGATGGAAGCCTGCCGGCTGGATGCCTCCCGCGCGCAAACACAAAATGATCACCGATCTCAATCTGACGCGCAACGCCGCGATTCAGACCGTACAGTTTTATCTGCTCTGGGGAATTCTGTTCATCAATGTGACCGCCGGCATCGGTATTCTCGCGCAGGCGTCGCCGATGATGCAGGACATGTTTCGGAAGACCGCGGTTCAGGCGGGGCTGGTCGTTTCTCTGATCAGCGTGTTTAATGCGGCCGGACGGTTCTTCTGGGCCTCGAGCTCCGACTATATCGGACGCCGCAACACATACGTCGTCTTCTTCGTAGTTCAGATTATTCTGTTCCTGCTATTCTGTTCCTGCTGATTCCCGGCCTGGCCGCGCGCGGTGAGTGGGCGATCTTCGAAACCGCCCTGTTCATCGTGTTCACTATGTATGGCGGCGGCTTCTCCACCATACCCGCGTTCCTCGCCGATATGTTCGGAGCCGAAAACGTTGGCGCGATTCACGGCGCGATCCTGACCGCGTGGAGCGCCGCGGCGATTGCGGGCCCTGTCATCATTACGGAACTCTCCGATCGCGCAAAGGCGCATCTCGCTCCCGGCGCGAGCAGGATCCACATTTACGATCAGCCGCTCCAGGTGCTGGCCGTGCTGCTGGCGGCGGGCTTTATTCTTACCATGCTGGTGCGGCCGGTTTCACATTTGGCCCAGCGAACCGTTCCGGTCCGTCCCACGGCGTGAACATACGCGTTGACCGCGCTCAATGCCGCGTAGTTTTTTTGGGGGGCCGTCCCCCCCGGCCGCGGCGGTCCGCTTGGTCCGGGAATGGGACGGCGCTGATTTTAGAGGCCCCCATCAAACTCGATCTGCAGAAAACCACATGCCATTAGGTTGACCTCAGCGTCTTCAGTATTCTTGAGCTATGACGGATGTCGGGCCGGACTGGGGACGATTTCTTTCGCCATCGTCGGATGCCGGCTTTCGCACCAGGTTCGGCGCTGCATTTGCCGACCAAGCCGTCTGCGTCGCCGGCGCGGGCGGCTTCATCGGATCGGCGCTCGTCAATGCCCTGGCTCCGGAAGGCCTTCAGTCGCTCATCCTGCTCGATTCCTCCGAATACGGCCTATTCCGGATTCAGCGCCGGATGGAAACCGCGCATCCCGACGTTATCTGCATTCCCGTTCTCGGCAGCATCGCCGACGATCGGCTGCTTGACGAGGTTTTCAGCCGCTTTCGTCCCGGCATCATTTTTCACGCGGCCGCTTTCA
>JASHSD010000738.1 GCA_030036985.1 Bryobacteraceae bacterium | reverse complement strand
AAGAAGGGCGTCCGCACGCTTCTGGATACGGACGGCGAAGCGCTGTCGCAGGGCGTCGAAGCGGGTCCGGCCGTGGTTACGCCCAACCAGCAGGAAGCGGAACGGCTGCTCAATACCGTGCTGCTGACGCGCTCGCATTCGCTCTCCGCCGCACGGCGAATTCAGACTATGGGCGCGCAGACCGTCGTGCTTTCTCTTGGCAGCCGCGGCGCCGTCGGCGCCAACGCGAACAGGGAACTGTGGGAAGCCACGCCGCCGCGCATCGACGCCATCTCGCCCATCGGCGCGGGCGACGCCATGGCCGCCGCGCTGGTCTGTTCGTTTGTCAAGGGCGAAGACTTCGAGGAAGCCCTGCGCTGGGGCGTCGCCGCCGGCAGCGCCTCGGCCAAACTGCCGGGCCTGAATTTCGCCACGCTCGAACAATCCCGCGAGGTCTACGACGAGGTCGACCTGCGCCGGGTCGAATCGTGAGTCCCGAGTCCCGGCCGGAGGCGCAGCGCGGATTCCTGCAATCGGCCGGAATCATCTCGGCCGGTTTGATGACCAGTCGGCTCACCGGCCTCGTGCGCGAGAGCGTTCTCAGCTGGCTGTTCGGCGCGGGCGCGACCTTCGACGCCTACGTTCTGGGATACCGCATACCCAACCTTGCGCGCGAATTGTTTGCGGAAGGCGCGCTGTCCTCGGCGCTCGTGCCGACGTTTACCCGGTATCT
The DNA here is from genome assembly GCA_030036985.1 of Bryobacteraceae bacterium. Classification (GTDB taxonomy): domain Bacteria; phylum Acidobacteriota; class Terriglobia; order Bryobacterales; family Bryobacteraceae; genus BOG-234. Next base: position 2,302 of record JASHSD010000738.1, on the reverse strand, counting down.
GAGCACGAAGGGCAGGGAAGAGACGCGCGAACTCTCCAACATCACCGCGACGATGCTGTTCGTCATCGCAGGCGGTTTCTGCGCGGCGGGCATGTGGTTCAGCCCCGCTATCGTCAATCTTTTCGCGCCGGGATTTCATGCCGTGCCCGGCAAGTGGGAGTTATCGGTATCGCTGGTCCGCATCATGTTTCCGTTTCTGCTTCTGCTGGCGCTGGCGTCGCAGGCGCAGGGGCTCCTCTATGCGGGCCGGCGATTCGGCATTCCCGCGGTGTCGCCGAGCCTGTTCAACGTGGGTTCTGTGCTTGGCGGATTGACGCTGGGCTACTGGTTTGGGCCCGCGCTCGGGATTGATGCAGTGCGCGGGATGGCGTATGGCGTTCTGATCGGCGGCGCCGCGCAATTGGCGTTTCAGCTGCCGACCGTGTGGCGCCAGGGTTTCGCCTTCCGGCCGCGCTGGAACCTGCGGAACGAAGGCGTGCGCCACATTCTCTCGCTGATGGGGCCGGCGGTGATCGGCAATGCCTCCGGCCAGATCAACACCCTGGTCAACACGAATTTCGCCGCCGGCCTGCGCGACGCGTCGGGGCACGTGATGAATGGTCCGGTGAGCTGGCTCGCTTACGCCTGGCGATTTTTCATGCTGCCGATGGGCGTCTTCGGCATCGCCATCGCTTCGGCCACGCTGCCCAGAATCTCGCGCAGCGCGGCGATCGGCAATCTTGCCGAATTCCGCCGGACGCTCTCGCGCTCGATTGTGATGATTCTGCTGCTGACTATTCCGTCGTCGGTCGGGCTGGCGGTGCTGGGCGAAAGCATGATCGCGCTGGTCTATCAGCACGGCCGTTTTCACGCGTTTGACACGCACCAGACCAGTGTCGCGCTTTCCTGTTACGCATTGGGGCTTGCCGGCTATTCCGCGCTGAAGCTGATCGCGCCGGCGTTTTATGCGTTGGGCGATTCGCGCACGCCAATGTTGGTGAGCTTGGCATCCGTGCTGGTGAACGCGTCGGGAGCGTACATCATGGTGCGCGTGATCGGGGTCGGCCAGGCGGGGTTGGCGTTTACGGCATCGATTGTCGCGACCTTCAGTTCCGTGACGCTGCTGTTGCTGATACGCGGCAGAATCGGCGGCATCGAGGGCCGGGCGATGCTGGGCAGCGTGGCGAAGATCATCGTCGCCGCAGCCGCGATGGGCGTGTTTTGCCGCGCGATTGTGATGGCGTCGCATGCGGCGGCGGTGGCTCCGGCGATATCGCGCATCGCCGATGTGGCCATCGGCGTCCCGGCCGGCGCGGCGGTGTTTTACGCCGTCGCCGCCGTTCTGCGCGTGCCGGAACTGCGCGAGACACGCGATGCGCTGATGGACAAATTGCCCGGCCGATTGCGCCGCGTTTGTTAAAATTCGGTCAGCCATGCTGCCTGACATCACCCGCGCGATCCGGTTGCAGATTCTCGACGACCGGGCCGCCGAGTTGACGAAAGAAATTGCGGCCCTGCCGAAACATATCGCGGAGATCGAGAAAAAACTGGAGGCCCACCAGCGCCGCCTAGAGCACGACCGCGCCGCGACGGCGGCGAACCAGAAAGACCGCAAACGCCTCGAAGGAGAGATTCAGACCTGCGATCAGAAGATTTCGAAGCTGAAGACGCAGATGATGGAAGCGAAAACGAACGATCAGTACCGCGCCTTCCAGCATGAGATCGATTTCTGTCAGCAGGAGATCCGCCGCCACGAAGACCGCATTCTGGATCTGATGAGCGAATCCGATCCGCTGGATAAAGCCGTCAAAGCCGCCGAAGCGTCGCTCGCCGCTGAGAAGAAACAGGTCGAGAGCGAGAAGGCTGTGGCGCGCGAACGCACGGCCGCGGATCAGAAGGAAATCGACGGTCTGCTGCAGGAACGCAAGGCGATTCTGAGCCAGATGGACCCGAAGATCGCCTCCGAATACGAGCGCATCCGCAAGGGGCGCGCGGGCGTGGCCATCGCCGAAGTCCTGCAGGGCCGCTGTTCCAAATGCAATATGGCGGTGCGGCCGCAGTTCATGCAGGAGCTGAAGCGCGGCGATTCCATCATGGTCTGCGAGAGCTGCAAGCGGATGCTGTATTGGAATCCGCCGCAGAGCGTCGAAGACCTGGCTGTAGCGCCCGTTTAAATGAATTAAGATCGCTCCCTTGCAGTCGCGGCTCGGTAACGCTTTCCGAGCCACGACCGCAAGGGAGTGACCGCTACGGGTTGGTCACCTGCGATCCGCGCTGCTTCATCCCGGCGCCCTTCGTCATCCGGGACCGTTGCGCCTGCAGC
>JASHSD010000737.1 GCA_030036985.1 Bryobacteraceae bacterium | reverse complement strand
TGCAGTGGGGCGGGGATGTGAACGCGAAGAACGATGTCGGCTACACCGCGCTTCATGGCGCGGCGTTCCGCGGCGCGAACGACGTGGTGAAGCTGCTGGTGGAAAAAGGCGCGCGCATGGATGTGAAGAACCAGGACGGCAAGCTGCCCGTGAATATGGCCGAGGGAATGCACATCGGGCCGGGCGGTTGGGTGGAGCATGACGACACGGCCGCGCTGCTGCGCAAACTGATGGCCGAGCACAGTCCGTCGGCCTCAAAGTAAGCGGTTCATGGCGCCGGCGGCTTTCGTTCCGTTTCGCCGAAGGTCGTTTTCGCCGTTGGTGCGTTATCCCTCGCTGATATTGTTGTACGGGCTGGGCGTTCCGCTCATGAAGGTGCTGGAGAAATCCGGTATTTTTTTGCGCGGCGCGGCTAAGGGGGAGAATCGGCAGCCTTACGGGAATTTCGGCGATTATCAGCCCACTTCTCACGACGTTTTCGCGTGCGTTTATTTCAAGAGCGGCACCAATTGGCTGATGCAGATTTTGCTTGAGATCACGCATCGCGGGCGGGTCGAATTTGAGCATGTGCACGATCTGGTTCCGTGGCCGGATTCGCACGATCCGCGCTATGCCGTGCCTTTAGCGGATGAGACCGCGTGGAAGAATTCGCCCACCGGGTTGCGGGTTATCAAGACGCATCGCAAGCTGGATGAAGTGCCGTTCCGGCCCGAGCCGCGGTACATCTGCGTGGTGCGCGATCCGAAGGATGTCCTGGTTTCGAGCTATCATTTCGCCCGCGATCTGAGTCTGGGGCCTATGATGCCTTCGGTCGAGACGTGGCTGGAGTATTCGTTCACGCCTTCTTTTCCTTTTGGCATCTGGGGCGATCATCTGAGCAGCTATTGGCAGGTGCGCGGGCGTGGGAACGTTCTCTTCATGACTTATGAGGAGATGAAGAAGGATTTGCCTGGGACTGTTAGTAAGGTGGCCGCGTTTCTGGGGATCGATCTGACGCCGGAGGAGCGTGCCGAGGTCGTGAGGAAGTCCGGCTTCGCGTACATGAAACAGATCCAGCATAAGTTCGATACCGGGATGATTGCTCCGTGGAGCAAGCCTGAAGGCCGGGTCATTCGGCGCGGCGAATCGGGCGGTTCGAACGAATTGCTCACGCTAGCGCAGCAGAATCGCATCGACGATTATTGGCGCGCCGAACTCGAACGGCTTGGCTGCGATTTCCCTTACGATGAAGCTTTCTGTCTGGCGACGCGCAACTCGTAATCGGATTGCAGGCCGGTCCAGAAATCGGCAGTCGTTCCGAGGTAGCGCGAAAGGCGCACGGCGATGTCGGCAGTGATCCTGCACCGGCCTTCTAATCTCACTCAGGCGCACGGCGTCAATATCGAGCAGATCAGCAAATTGATCCACGGTCATTCCCCGCGGCGCGAGAATTTCCTCCCGGATAATTTCGCCGAATCGCAGACCTTCATTTTGAAATACACATGTTCTGTGTGTATGATGCCCTCGGGAGGGCTCGTGTCCAGGAGAATCAATATCATGCTTCCGGAGGAGACCATGCGCGTGCTGGATCGGGTGGCCCCGAAGGGTAACCGCAGTCGGCTCATCGCCGAAGCGGTCATGCACTACGTGTCCTGCCGTGGGCGCAGCAATCTGGCCGAGCAGCTCAAGGCCGGCTATTTGGCCAATGCCCAGCGGGACATCGAGATCGCGCAGGGTTTCCGCTGGAGGAAGAGGCATGGCAACGCACCGCGCCTCGCGCAAAGGCCGGGAAATAGGCTTTCCCCACAGGGGCGAAATTTATCTGGTCAGTTTCGATCCGACCGTCGGGGCAGAAATCAGGAAGACGCGGTCTGTGCTGATCATCCAGAACGATATTGGAAACCGGTACGGCCCGATTACCATCGCGGCGGCCATCTCCTCAAAGTTCGATAGGCAGCCCTATCCGACGGAAGTAATTATGGAGCCGAAAGAATGCGGTCTGCCGCAGACTTCGGCGGTGGTTTTAAATCAGATCCGCTCGGTGGACAAGCAACGGCTCATCAAGCGCGTTGCCAAGGCGGGTACGGAAGTGATGATACGGGTGGATCGAGCAATTCAGATCAGCCTCGGGCTGGCAGAGATTTGAGTTCCGCCGACCCCGTAACCCCGGCTACAGTTCCTTCAATTCGGCAATTCTTTCTTCCATCACCGCCGAAAACGCTTTGACCTCCTCTGGTTTATAGCCTGCCGCGCGAAAGGCATCCTGAATCTGATCGTCCGACAATCGGCTGAGAAGCTGGCCGATCCAACGCGCATCCGCGCGCGGAATCCGCCTGCCGATCCACTCAACACGGTGAATCGGATCAAACCGGCTGGGATCGCTGAAATTCACATATTGCGGCGTCACCTTCGTGATGAACCGCGAGCGCTCGTAATTGCGAAGGTTACCTTTCGAGTCGACTTGTCTTATTCTCCACCCGCCGGCTCCGAAGCTTGCGCCCAGATCGCTGACAAGGTACACGGGCCGGCCATGGATCTTTCGAACCGCGTTGTTGAGGTCTTTCAGATCCCAGTTGTTCAGCAGGCACATCACGACGCGGAGACCGTTCCATGCCCGGTCGCCTGCAAAGGGATCGTGACGCCATTTCCAATCGCCCATGTTTTTTTCGCCTCGGGGATGACGCTTCAGACGGACGTTGCGCACCGAGCCGTCGGGCACGACCAGGCGCTCGCCACGGTGCAGACGCGGCATATTGTTCACTTTCAGATAAGGCAGAAAATAATCCTCGTCGGCGTAATAGCCGGTGGCCCAGAGGAACCGTGAAGCCGCCGTTTCCGGTCGCGCTTCCACGCCGAGTTTGACTTTCCATCTCACGCCGTTGCGGTCGCGCACCGAGAATTTCGGATTATGGCCTTTCAGATCCTCTTTGTCGAAAGTGAAAGGCCCCTGGGGCGCATCCGCCTTACCACCTGGTCCATAGAACAGGTTCCAGGACCCGACGTCTCCCGGATTTCGCCAGAGTTGACTTACACTCGGCGGCGCGGTTTCGACGGAGGGAATGTATTTCGCTCCGCCTGCGGGCAGACACGCCGCAATCGCGAGCAGAGGCAAAGATAAAAAACGACGGGCCATCAACAGACAGAGGGCAAGAACGATACCTCAGTGCGTTTTCAGACGCCGTGGCTCGCGCCGCTATTTTTCCGCACTCTTGACGAACGTGGCTAACGCCAGCAGCGGGAAGTAAAGCCGGTAGTAGTGGTAGTTCAGATAAAACACTTTGGGGAAACCGGTGCCGGTAGCCAGTTCCTCGGCCCAGGTCCCGTCGGCAGCCTGCGTGCGAAGCAGGTAATCGATGCCGTCGCGCACGCTGGAACTATTGGTGTCGCCGCCCGCGATCAGCCCCATCAGCGCCCATGCCGTTTGTGAAGGCGTGCTTTCGGCCGCGGTGAAGATGTCGTTGTCGTAGCTCGAGCAGCTCTCGCCCCATCCGCCGTCCGAATTCTGCACCGAACGCAGCCATTCGTTGGCGCGCTGGATGTGCGGCTCGTGGTCGTCCTCGCGCATGGCGTGCAGCCCGCGCAGCGCGAAGCAGGTGCCGTAAATGTAAGCCACGCCCCAGCGGCCGTACCAGCTGCCGTCGGCCAGCTGCGTCCCGACCAGGTAATCGATGGCGCGGCGGCAGGCGGGATGGTTGCGGTCGCAGCCGTTCGCCGCCAGGGCTTCGAGCGTGCGTCCGGTGATGTCGGCGCAGGTCGGATCGAGCATCGCGTTGTGGTCCGCGAAGGGAACGTGCGTGAGGATCTCCCAGTTGTTATCGACGTCGAACGCGGCCCATCCGCCGTCCTTCGACTGCATGGCGATCAGCCAGTCGAGCGCCCGCGCGCGTGTGGCCGAAAGCGCCCTCGGTTGCGACGCCTTCATGTGCCGGAAGGCCAGCATCACCATGGCGGTGTCGTCGATATCCGGATACCAGTCGTTGCGGAACTCGAAGGCCCATCCGGAAGGCTCTGTGTAAGGCCGCTTCACCGACCAATCGCCGCGGCGCCGGATCTCGCGCGCCAGCAGCCAGTCCGCGGCGCGCGTAAGAGCCTGCGATCCGTCAAGGCCCGCTTCGCCCAGCGCATAAGCCGCGATCGCGGTGTCCCAGACCGGCGAGAAGCACGGCTGGAAAAACAGGGTCTTGCCGTCATCGACCATCAGGCTTTCGAACTGGCGCACCGCCTCGACGCGCATCGGCGAGTTCTCGGGGTAGCCGAGAACGTCGAGCGCCATGATCGAATACTGCATCGGCGGATAGATGGCGCCCAACCCGTCGGCGTGCTTCATGCGTTCGAGCATCCAGTGCTCGCATTTGCGGATCGCCGCTTTGCGGATGCGCGCGTAGCCGTAGCGGTCCCACAGTTTGAGGATCTTGTCGGACTGGACGAACGTGCTGCGCCAGCTCAGCCAGGAGTCGCTGCTTTCGAAGCCAATGTTTTTGCCGGGAATGAAAAGTTCGTCCAGATTAAATCCCGCAGGCACGGGCCGCCTGGGGTCGTGCGCATGCACGATGGCGAGCGAGATCACGATGGCGCGTGTCCATGACGACATCTGATACAGCAGCTTGCCCGGCAGCAGCACGATCTCAGGCGGAATGCTGGGCGTACCTTCCCGCGGGTAGAGATCGAAAAGGCTGAGGTTGACCTTGGTGTAGCTGTTGGCCGACTGGATGCCGCCGAGCGCCAGAATGCGCTCGCGCAGCCGCGTCATTTGAGGTCCGTCGACGGGCACGCCCGCCAGCTTCAGCGCGAAATACGCCTTGACCGAGGCGCTGATTTCGCTCGGACCTTTCACATAGATGTTGAATCCGCCGTCGGGGAGTTGCTTCGAAAGGATTCGCTCCTTCGCCCGGTCGATGCGGCCGCGATCAGGCGGATTCCAGATGCCGGCGTCTTCCCCGGAAGCGCCGGGAGGATGCATCCAGAGCTGCAGCAGAATGTAATCGGATTCAAGCGTGGTGTCGGCAGTCAGCAGGGCGCACCAGTAGCCGTCGGGATGCTGCAGCGAAAGCAGGTGTTCGGCCGCGAGGCGAATCTTCTGTTGAGCGGCGGTGACGAGCGCGTCTCGGACCTGGAGGGTCGTGCTCATCAGGTCTCAGCGAGGCGAGGCGGAAATGCCGTGAAGGTGGTTGGCCGCGCCGGCCAGTTCCGGCGGAAGCGAGAAGCGCACATCCTCTTCCACCATTTCCACTTCTTCGAGGTCCCCGAATCCCTGTTCATGGAGCGCGGAAACGATCTGTTCGACGAGGTGCTCGGGAGCCGAGGCGCCGGCGGTGACGCCGACGCTGCGGATGCCGTCCAGCCATTCCGAATTCACATCGCTCCAATCGTTGACCAGATAAGCCTGGACGCCGTAGTTCTGCCCCACTTCCACCAGACGCTTGGAATTCGAGCTGTTGGCCGACCCCACCACCAGGATCAGTTCGCAGAACTCCGACACGCCTTTCACGGCCATTTGGCGGTTCTCGGTGGCATAGCAGATATCCTGCGATTTGGGGCCGCGGATCATCGGGAATCTCTCTTCGAGACGCGCCACGATGTCTTTGGTTTCATCCAGACTCAGCGTGGTTTGTGTCAGGTAAGCCACTCGGGCGGGATCGTCGATCTTCAACGCGTCTACGTCCGCGACGGATTCGACCAGGCTCATCTTCGCCGGCGCTTCGCCCAGTGTGCCGATCACTTCATCATGATTTTTGTGACCGATCAGGACGATGGTGTAGCCCTCGCGCGCGAATTTCACCGCTTCGAGATGGACTTTTGTGACCAACGGGCAGGTGGCGTCGATGATGGCCAGGTTCCGTTCCCTGCCTTGGCGGCGCACTTCCGGTGAAACTCCGTGGGCGCTGAAAATGGCGCGGGCGCCCGAGGGCACTTCTTCCAGTTCCTCGACGAAAATGGCGCCCATGCCGCGCAGCTCGTCGACCACGTGCTTGTTATGCACGATCTCTTTGCGCACGTAAACCGGGGGCCCGTAGAGGTTGAGCGCGATCTTGACGACATCGATCGCGCGCACTACGCCGGCGCAGAAGCCGCGGGGTTTGAGGAGGTAAATTTTCTTTTCTCCGCGAGTGTTCGCAGTGATCGGTTTCAGCGGCATAAGGGTTTCGCGCGATCTTCGAGTATATCATCTGAGGAGGGCAAAAGCCCTCCGGAGAGTGACTTGCGAGCCTGGCGTTATGAAGGTGGATTCGGTGCGGAAAATCTCAAACTGGTGGAACTTCCGGAGCCTTCTCCGGGAGCCGGACAAGCGGTAGTGCGGGTGCGCGCCTGTTCCCTTAATTACCGGGATCTGGCGGTCATGCGCGGCGCTTATGGGTCCGGCGTGAAGCCGCCGCTGGTGCCATTATCCGACGGCGCGGGGGAGGTGGTTGCCGTCGGGCCTGGCGTGAAGCGGGTGAAGCCCGGCGATCGGGTGGCCGCGGCTTTCATGCAGGACTGGATCGAAGGAACGCCGGACGATCTCAAGGCCAACTCCGCACTTGGCGGCGCCATCGACGGTATGATGGCCGAGCAGGTGTGCCTCAGCGCCGAGGGCCTGGTGCCATTCCCCGAGCATCTTTCGTTCACGGAAGCCGCTGCGTTGCCATGCGCGGCGGTGACGGCATGGCATGCGCTTTTCCACTGCGGAGGAGTCAAGCCGGGCGAGACCGTGCTGCTCCAGGGTACCGGCGGCGTTTCGACCTTTGCGCTCCAGTTCGCCAAAATGGCGGGCGCGCGAGTAATTCAGACCTCGAGCAGCGATCTCAAGCTGGAACGCCTTCGCGCCATGGGCGCCGACGAGGTGATCAACTACAAGACCACGCCGGATTGGGACAAGCCGGTCCGCAAGCTGACAGGCGGCTTGGGGGCGGATCATGTGGTTGAGGTCGGCGGCGCCGGCACTTTGCCGACTTCGAGTAAGGCGGTGCGGCGCGCCGGCCACATCGCGCTGATCGGGGTTCTGACCGGCGGCGGACAGTTCGATCCGCGCCTCATGATGATCAAGGGCGTGCGGCTGCAGGGGATTTTCGTGGGATCGCGCGCCATGTTCGAGGAGATGAATCGCGCCATCGCGTTGGCGGGGATGCGGCCCGTCGTCGACCGGGTGTTTGAATTCACCGAGCTGCACGAGGCGCTGCGATACATGGAGAGCGGGGCGCATTTCGGCAAAATCTGTTTGCGGGTTGATTAGAGTCGAGCAACCGCTTGCTGACGCGCGCGGCTCAGCATCAAATTCCGTGCCACGACCGTGAGGAAGCGCAAAGGGCGCTGTGTCGCGCCGCAACACAGGTGAGGAACTCGTTATTCGCGGGGCGCGGACGCAACCTGTTTTGCGCGTGTTCCTCAGAAGTGGTTACCAGCCTATGGGGCCGGCGTTGCCACAGGCTTGCCTTTTTCGATCAGATACACCGCGACGACCACCAGGGGCTTCGTGCCGGTGT
>JASHSD010000736.1 GCA_030036985.1 Bryobacteraceae bacterium | reverse complement strand
GTTCAACATCGGAAAAACTGACGAAAGGCTGGATGTCGCGAGATGTCGCCACCGAGCGAAACCGATACTGTTCGCGGCGGCTGAAATCGGGCAGTTGCCTCAGCACTCTCATGCCGAACTCGCCCATCGGCGGACTTCCCAGCCGCTTCTCGATGGCCGGCACGATCAGCTCCAGATCTTCCTCGTCGTGGTAATCGATCCAGTTGAACGTGGCGAGTAATTTCAACTCTTCCGGAAGGAGTTTCGCCGTAACCGGATCGGCGCCCGCCTCAATCAGCGGGATGATCAGCACCGGCTCATTGTTCCGATGCCTGCGAAGGATGGTCTCCACTTCCTGCCGCACCCAATCGTCTTTTTTGTGGAGACGAAGGCCATTTTCGTCCGCGACCTCATGCCAGCCCGCGCAAATGAGAGGAAGAAAAACCTCGCAGGTCTCAAGCGCCCGGGCGATCTCGTTCGGGAATACGTCGCCCGGATTAACGGTCCTGGTATCGAAGAATACGCCGGCGCGGCCAAATCGCCTGATACAGAACTTCACGAGTTGGGCGGCCGAATAGCGGCTGCGGGATCGACGGTAGCTGATGAAGATTCGGTTCATGCCGAAATCTTAGCCGAAGCTTAAGGATGCCCATCCGGTAAGCTGACCTTGAATGCAACCCGCTGCGTCTCCACGCGACACTTACACCGAACGCCTGGCTGAACGCAATGCGAGTCTGAAGGATCTGACGCGGCCGCGCGATCGGATCGGCATATCCGGCTGCTGGTGGCAATTGCGGCGGCAGCCGTCGTCTGGTACGCCGCGCCATTCGGTTCTATGAACAGGGCATCGCCCGCCTGGAAAACCGCTGGCAGGGCGCATCGACATGGCTATTATGGCTATTGACACCATATGGTGATATATACCAGTATCGGGCGCTCAAATGAAGGCCGAACTGCTCTTCCACCAGCGCATCGATTACGACGACGGTGCGACCGTGGAGATGGTGCTATGGCGCGTTCCGTCGCCGGTGCTACCGTCCGTCCATGGACTGAAGTATTCGCTGTTCTACGGTCGTCCAGGCGTTCGCGAGGTGGGGTACGATAACGAGCGTGGCAAAAGGCGACCATCGGCATTTTCAGGGCGCGGAGACCGCCTATGCGTTCACCAGCGTCGAGCAGTTGGTGGCCGATTTTTGGTCCGACGTACGGACCTTGCGAGGTGGCAAATGAGCGAAGTGAAGATCACGGTCGGCGGCGCGATGGAGGAAGAAGCTTCCCGGCGGTTCGTGAATGCTTGGCACCGAGCTGAACGCGGGGAAACCTTCGATGAGCGCCATCTCGCGTTCGAGAGTTGGGAGGCTCTCGCCAGCGTCATGACAGGTAAGCGGATGGAGCTGTTGCACTACGTCCGCCGGCACAAGGTGAGCAGTGTGCGATCGCTGGCGAAGGCGCTGGGACGCGACTACAGCAATGTCCACGCGGACGTCCAAGCGCTCACAGCGGCAGGGCTTCTCGATACTGCTGATGGGGGCGTGCACGCTGATTATGATGTTATCTTAACCGAGATCGCGATTTGAGATCACAAGCCATGAGTGGCAGTACGAGCAGGCTATCAACACGACGGCGGTCTCGTGAAGAAATCATTGACTTGTTTCGCGCCTGTGCGGCGAAACTGAACAGGACGCCGGGAAAGTCGGAATTCGAAAGGAAATGCGGCGTCTCCGAAACCGATATCCGGCGTCATTTCTGGAAATCAGGTTACACCGAGCTGGCGGAAGCCGCCGGCCTCCCGCCGAATACGCTCACACAACGGCTGGAAGACGATCAGGTCTTTGAAGACTATGCAAAGATCTGCCTGCATATTGCCCGGATTCCCAGCGAGGCGCAGCTTCGAGGAGCAACGAGGGAACTGGGCACGAAGACGTGGTCAGTGAAAACCAGATTTACCGGTGGAACCACCGAATTCCAGGAGCGCTTTCGCCAATGGCTGGCGACCCGGCCGCCCGAACTTCAGAAAATCGCTGACTTTGACGGGTGGCTCACCCCAAGAACTCCGAATGGGGTCGTCAGGAATTTGCCGGTTGTGCGAGCGGAACCTTCGTTCCACCCGTTCCTCCCGGCATCGCTGCAGTATTTGGACGTGCTCGCCCGTGGCGTTCGCCCGCCGTTCGATTCGAGCGACCAATCGGTACCCGCCATCTTTGAACGACGAACCGCAGACGCATTTCGCTGCCTTGGTTTCGAGATTTCTCAATTCGGCCAAGGCACAGGCAGGAACGCCGATGCACTGGCTCTCGCACCGAGGGAACGCTTTGCCGTTATCATCGACGCCAAGGTCCGATCGACAGGTTATGTGCTGGGTACGGAAGACCGGAAGTTCTTGGAGTATGCGCGAAGCCATGGCGCCGATCTGCAGCGGCAGGGCTACGAAAATCTCTATTTCGTTGTTGTCGGATCGGCGTTCAAAGAAGGCGATTTGAGAAAATTGGCCGACGCTCTGTCCTCGTCCCCCATCCGAAGCGCCGACCTGCTCACTGCTTCAGCGCTTATGCGCTTGGTTGAAGACAGTATCCGCGACCGGAGCAAGTTTTCGCTTGGCGAGTTCGAACGGCAGCTTTTCGCCCATAAGGTCATAGAGACCTGATAGGTACTGGTCAGAGAGATATGGCGTAGACATTGCGCTCATCATCGTCGGTCGTGGGCCGCCGGCTTATCGGGACTCTTCGCCCGCCAACGCGATCTGTCCCCGTGCATACGGCGCCGCGATATAAGACGACACAAGGCTCTCATGCCCCTCTGTGTCGATGGCTTTGACGCCCGGCACGACATCGTCGATGCTCACTTGGCGCAGAGTGTATTCGGCGACCTTGCCCACAAAGATCTCGTGCTCCCGGAACGGAGCCGTCGTCGCGCGCATGACGATCGCATAACCGGCGAGGTCGTTCGCCGGATGCAGATCCTTCCAGCTTTGCCTCGCGCTCACGGTGATGGGATCGGCCCATCCGGTAAGCTGGCCTTGAATGCAACCCGCTGCGTCTCCACGCGACACCTACACCGAACGCCTGGCTGAACGCAATGCGAGTCTGAAGGACCTGACGCGGCGGCGCGATCGGATCGGCAATCTCCGGCTGCTGGTGGCAATTGCCGCTGCAGCCGTCGTCTGGTACGCGTTTCACGGTCTTTCCATCCGATGGATCGCCGCGCCGATCGCGGTATTCGTCGCGCTCGTCTGGTGGCAGTCCCGCGTCGAACGCGAGATGGAATCCGCCCGCCGCGCTATTCGATTCTATGAGCAGGGCATCGCCCGCCTGGAGAATCGCTGGCATGGCTCGGGCGAAAGCGGCGAACGCTTCAACGATCCGCATCACCCCTACGCCGCCGATCTCGATCTGTTCGGCCGGGCGAGCCTTTTCGAACTGATCTCGACGGCCCGCACGCGTGGCGGCGAAGCGCGGCTTGCCGCATGGCTGAAATCGCCTTCGCCGATCCCCGACCTGCGGGCGCGACACGAAGCGATCGCAGAACTGCGGCCCCGCCTCGACATGCGCGAAAATCTCGCAGTGGTTGGCGACGATTTTCGCAGCGGCGTTAACCCCGATCAGCTGATCGAATGGGCCGGCGAACCGCCGCAGCCGTTTCCTGCGTGGAGGCGGATCGCCGCGTTCGTGCTCTCGCTGATCGGCGCGGGTATCCTCCTTTGGTGGGTCGCCACCGATTTCGCCGATACCAACGCGCTTCTGGCGGTAATCGCCATTGCCATCGTCGAAGGAACGTTCGGATTCGGTCTGCGCGCGCGGGTCTTGCGTATTGTTTCCGCCGTGGAGGAACCCGCGCACGATCTCGATCTGCTCTCGGGAGTCCTGTCGGTGATCGAGCAACAGCAGTTCGAATCGCCACGCCTGGCCGCGCTGCGCGGCGCGATCGACGTCCAAAGAAAAACCGCCTCCCGCCACATCGCGCAACTGCGCCGTCTGATCAGGATACTCGAAGACGGGCGCGAGCACCTGCTGGTCCGCGCCTTCGGACCGCTGGTGCTTTGGACCACCCAGGTGTCCATGGCCGTGGAACAGTGGCGAGCGGAGCACGGCTCGCAAGTCGCGGCCTGGCTGGAGACCGTCAACGAAATCGAGGCGCTCTCTTCGCTGGCGAATTATGCCTGGGAACATCCACGCGACCCGTTTCCCGAATTCATAGAGAGCCATTGCCCGCCGTTTTTCGACGGCGAGGCAATGGGCCACCCGCTCCTCGCGGAAGAACGCTGCGTCACCAACAGCGTGCGGCTGGCGGATCCGCTGCGGCTGCTCGTCGTCAGCGGCTCCAACATGTCCGGCAAGAGCACGCTGCTGCGGACCATCGGCGTCAACACCGTTCTGGCGCTGGCGGGCGGACCGGTGCGGGCAAAGAGTCTGCGTCTTTCGCTCCTTTCGCTGGGCGCGTCGATCCGAACCGTGGATTCGCTCGAGGAGGGGCATTCGCGCTTCATGGCGGAAATACTACGGCTGAAGCAGGTGCTCGAACTGCCCCCTCCCGCACTGTTTCTTCTGGACGAACTGCTGGGCGGTACAAACTCGCACGATCGCGCGTTGGGATCGGAGGGCTTGATTCGGGCGCTGCTGGATCGCGGCGCAATCGGTCTGGTCACCACGCACGACCTTGCGCTCTCGCAGGTGGCGAACGAACTCGGGGCCATCGCCGCGAACGTCCATTTCGAGGACCGTCTCGAAGCCGGGCGGCTGGTCTTCGATTACCGGGTGCGGCCGGGGGTGGTGGCTCGCAGCAACGCCCTGGATCTGATGCGGGCGGTCGGGTTAGACGTTTAAACAGGTTATTCTTGGAAAGGATGTCGAATTTCCCGGTAACGCTCGCCACGCGTATCGCGCCGGGAAAGCTCCGGCAGATTGAAAGCGCCATCGAACTTAGCATTCGCGGTAAAACCGAGGCCGTGCGCATGGCCCTGGTCTGCCTGCTCTCGCGCGGCCATCTGCTGATCGAAGACGTGCCCGGGGTAGGGAAGACGACGCTGGCGCAGGCGCTGGCGCGGGCCGTCCACGGCTCGTTTCAACGGCTGCAGTTCACCAGCGATATGCTGCCGTCGGATGTGCTCGGCGTCACGGTTTACAACGCCCACACGGAGGCCTTCGAGTTCAAGCCGGGTCCGGTTTTCACGAACTTCCTTCTGGCCGACGAGATCAATCGCACCACGCCGAAGACGCAATCGGCGCTGCTCGAAGCCATGAACGAACAACAGGTGTCGGTGGAAGGCCGGACGCAGCCGTTGCCGGAGCCTTTTATGGTGATCGCGACGCAGAACCCCGGCGATCACCACGGCACTTATCCGCTGCCCGAATCGCAGCTGGACCGCTTTCTCATGCGCCTGCGGATCGGATACCCGGACGCGCGAAACGAACGCGACATCATTCGGCAACCCGATGCGCGCCATGGCGAAACCACCCCACAGGTGCTCGATAGCGACGAGTTGCTCGATCTACAATGCGCGGTGAAGCAGGTTGCGGTCGACGAAGCGATCGTGGATTACATGCTGAACGTTGTCGAACGCACGCGCACGCATGAAGGTCTGTCGTTGGGCGTGAGTCCGCGGGGATCGCAAGCCCTCTATCGCGCGGTGCAGGCGAATGCGCTACTGGAAGAACGCGCCTACGCTCTGCCGGACGATGTGAAACTGCTCGCGCCCAAGGTGCTGGGGCATCGAGTGGTTCCAGCGGCGCGGACTTCGCTGGCGTTGAAGCGCAATAACGGCGGCGCGGCGACCGGTGAGCGTATCATCGAAGAGATCCTCGCGCAAATTCATGTGCCGCTTTAGACGCCGCCGTTTGCCATTATTTGCCGAGCCGCGACCGTGAGGGAGCGGTTAGCCGACCGTCCGTTAAATGAAAACAGCCATCATAGGCCTGCCGATGACAGGCAAGACATCCCTGTTCACGATTCTGACCGGGGTTACACAGGAAGCGCGCATGGGCTCGACCGCCGTGCGCACCGGTATCGCGAAGGTTCCCGACCCGCGCGTCGATGCCCTGGCGGAGCTTTATCAGCCGCCGAAAATCACCTACGCCACGGTCGAATATGTCGACACGCCGTCGATCTCCAAAGAAAACCTGCGCGACCCGGCATATCTCGCCAGCCTGCGCGTGGCCGACGCTTTCGCGCACGTGCTGCGCGTCTTTAAGGATGAAACCGTGCCGCACGAGCATGGCTCGGTCGACCCCGCGCG
>JASHSD010000735.1 GCA_030036985.1 Bryobacteraceae bacterium | reverse complement strand
CCGGTCGAGATGCGGGTCGCCTGCGTGCCGGGGGCGATGATCACTTTGTTGGAAAAATCGGCCTGCGGGAACTGACTATCCAGACTGGTGATCTCACCGGGATTGACCTCCAGCTGATTCTTGTAAAGTATTTTGTTCATGCCGGCATCGAAGAACGGCACCAGCGAAACGGGCCCCATGATGGGAATCCGGTATTCGAAATTGAACACGGCGTGCGTATCGCCGCCGGGCGTGGTGATCTGGTAAGCCGGGATCGGCAGCGTCGCCGCGATCGAAGTCTTGACGCCGTCGACGATCGCATTCTGATAGCGCTGGCTGCCGTCGGGATTCAGCTCGTTGATGGTCTCGCTGGTGGGAATCCAGGCGATCGGCGCAATCTCGAAGAACTGGAAGCCGCGCACGTCGTTTTCGCCGCCGATGTAGCCGCGGTCGAAGGGCGGGATGTCTTTGCCGCCGTAGCCCGTCACCGTCGTCGCAGTGAGGTGGAACGCCAGGACGTTTTTGTGCCAGCGGGGACTGACGTGATAATACTGGGCGTCGAAAGTAGGCTGAATCATATTGACGTTGGCGCCCAGTACGTCTCCGGCGACTTTGACCGAGAAGAATATGCTCTTCCCGGCGGTCGGATTCATATAGTTGTTCTTCGAGTTGAAGCTGTATGAAGGCGTGATGTACAGGGTCTTGATGCCGGTCAGCTGATTCGGTCCGTTGACCCCGAGGAAGTCGATGTAATTAAAATAGGCGGCGGCGCCCGAGGATTCGGTTTTGATGCTGGATATGTCGTAGCCGAGCGAGATGCCCATGCGGGCGAAACTGCGCTTGATCGGATAACTCGACGAAAGCGTGATTCCCTTGGAATCCTGAACGTAATTCAGCACGTTAGCGGGGCCCAGCGAATTGTAGAACGACTGCAGGTTGTAACCCGTCAACAGCGATTCCTCGCGCGCCTCGTCGTAATTGAACCGGCTGAGGTAAACGCTGATCCCGGCCGACAACGGACGATCGAACAGGTAGGGCTCGGTAAAGCCGAGCGTGATGCGGTCCTGCAGGGTTCCGACCTGCGACTGCGCGGTGAGAGTATCGCCCAGGCCGAGGAAGTTGTTGGTTGAGTAATTCAAGCCGACAAAGGCTCCGGCGAATTCCGAGACGCCGCCGTTGAGGCTGATGGAATTCTTGCCGCGCTCCTTCACTTTGAGCAGAATGTCGACGGTGTTGGTGCCCGCGTTGCGCTTCAGCGTGTAGGAGTCGTTCTCTTTGAGCGTTTCGAAATAACCGAGCTGGTTGAGCCGGAGAATGCTGGCGTCCCAGAGAGTGGAGTTGTAGACGTCGCCTTCGTCGATCAGAATTTCGCGGCGGATCACTTTGTCGCGCGTGGTGGTGTTGCCGGTGAAATCGATGCGGCGCACGAAGAACTGTTTGCCTTCGTCGGCGTTCAGCGTCAGATCGATTTTGTTCGAATTGGGCACGATATCGACCTGCGGCTCGGCCTCATAGTCGATATAACCGAACTGGCTGTAAACCTTAGTCAGATTCTTCAGGCCGTTGCGCAGTTTTTCGGTGGAGAATACGTCGCCGGGCTGCATCTGGAACAGACGGCCCAGAAATTCCGTGGACTTGAACAGCTTGACGCCGACGAAGGTGATTTTGTCGAGGTAATAACGCTGGCCTTCCTCGACCGGAAGCGTGATGTCCTCGACCTTGCCCGGACGGTTTTCCTTGATGATCGGGATATGCCAGCCGCCGTTGGCGCCGCCGGAGTCGCGCAGCTTCAGGGTTTCATCGAGGGCTTTGGCGGTGAAATAGCCCTGCTTCTGATAAGCGTCGCGGATGCGCTCCTTGTCCTCGTCCAGCTTGGAAGCGTCGAAGGTGGAGGCAAACAGATTTTCGAAGAGGATCGAATGCGGAATGCCGTAAGGCTTCAGGTTCTTCATCGCATCGATCACCTGCCGCTGCGAGAAGGCCTTGTTGCCCAGGATGGTGATGTTCCCGACCTTGATTTTCGGCCCTTCCACGATGTTGAAGACGACTTCGAGCGAAGACGGCGGGATGCGCCGAAGTTCCGGAGTGACGGTGGCGAACTGGTGGCCGTGTTCGCCGAGAAGCTCCTTCAACACGACCGCGGCGCGGTTGACTACGTTGGGGTCGTACATCGATTCGACCGTCAGGCCGACTTTGCGTTCCTTGAACCGGTCGAGAATATCGGAAGTCGAAACCGATTTCGCGCCTTCGTATTTGATGTCGCGGATTACGGGCCGCTCGGTGACCACGAAGATCACGTCGACGCCGCCGCGCTCGCCTTTTTCGGTTTCAAGCTGGATGTCGTCGAAGCGGTTGGTGTTCCACAGCGCCATGAAATCGCGGCGCAGCGTGGCTTCGTTGTACATGTCGCCGGGCTTGCTGAAGATCATGGCGCGAAGGGTGTCCTGCGGAACCCGGCGGGCGCCGCGAAACTGAATGGATTCGATGACGTTGGCGCCGACGGCCGGACCCTGCGGCGTTTCGGCCGACTTGGGAGTTTCAAACTGCGGCGGGGTGGGCGCCTGCGCGGGCGGAGTCCGCGGCTGGTTGGCGTTCGGGGCCTGCGGAACATTTTCGAACGGATTGTTTCCGTTCGGCGGAGGCGTCGCGGGGGTCTGCGGCTTGGGGGCCTGGGTAGCGGGCGCGGGGGACGGAGGGTTCTGCGCTCCCGCCGGCACGGCCGCGGCGAGACCGCAGAGGCAAACGAACACACTGGTCAGGCGCAGCGGCCTGAGTACATTCATGAAAACCCGTTTCCTTTCCATCTCGCGCGTGGGGTCGTGTTTCTCGGCAGACGTGTTTTTCGGCAAGAAAAGTTAGGACGCGGCCCCTTCGTACGCCGTTCCCGTCTTCCCGTTCCCCTTTGCACGCCGACGCGCTATCGGATGAATCCTTCATTCTAGCGGACTTGCCCTCGCGCCTCAATGTGCCTTCCGCGCACAGGTGGGAAAGCCGCGCACGAGGAATGCCGCGACGCGATCCGTGCCGAGCCGCGACCGCAAGGGAGCGGTCGCCCGCGGTCGGGACAAACCTGCTCCTCAACGACGTACCTTGCGAAGGTAATGAAGTACCTCATTCCCGCGCGCCGCTCCGAGGAACACGCGCAAAACGGGCCGCGTCCGCGCCGCACGAATATCGAGTTCCTCCGCTGTATTGCGGCGTGGGCCGGCGCCCTTTGCGCTCCCTTACGGTCGCGGCTCAGAACGGTCGCGGCGCGTATTGCGAATCCATCACTTCTATGTCGCACCCGTGCGAAAGGTTGTCCGGCTCCGGGGACGAAATATATAATACCCGCTGAACCCGCCCGGTCACTCCCGCATGCCTCCCACCAAGGTCAATATCGCCCGCCTGATCGACGATAGCCGGGTCGGCGTTTTTCAATGGGGCGTCTTCATCCTCTGCGGATTGTGCCTGCTGATGGACGGCTTCGATCTGCAGGCGCTGGGATTCGTCGCGCCCACGTTGGCGCGGGAATGGTCGATTCCCTCTCTGGCGCTGGGCCGCGTGCTGAGCGCCGCGCTGGTGGGCGTGCTGATCGGCTCGCTGCTGTTCAGCATGCTGGCGGACCGGATCGGACGCAGGCCGGTGCTGATCGGCGTGACGCTTTATTTTTCGGCGCTCTCGCTGCTGACGGCGCGCGCCGGGTCTGTGAATGAACTGCTGATCGCGCGTTTTTTCGCGGGCGTTGGATTGGGCGGCATCATGCCGAACGCGATGGCTCTGGTGGGCGAATATAGTCCCGCGAAAGTCCGCGCTGCGGCGATGATGGTGGTCTCGAACGGCTTCACTCTGGGCGCGGCGTTCGGCGGGCCGATCGCGGCGTGGCTGATTCCGCATTACGGCTGGCGCGGCGTATTTTATTTCGGCGCCATGACGCCGCTCGTAGTCACGGTTCTGATGATTTTCCTGTTGCCGGAATCGCTGCAGTTTCTGGCGCTGAGGGGGCGCGATCCGGCGAAGCTGGCGCGCTGGCTGAAGCGGGTCGACCCCACAGCCGCGGTGACGCGCGACACCGAATATGTTTTGCCCGAAGTGAAGAAGAAAGGCGTTCCGCTGGTGCATTTGTTCCACGACGGCCGAGCATTGGGGACGACGCTGCTGTGGATCGTGAATTTCATGAACCTGCTGAACCTCTATCTGTTCTCAAGTTGGCTGCCAACGCTGGTGCGGAATTCCGGTTACTCGAATACGATTGCGGTGAATTCGGGTTCGGTTTTTCAGATTGGCGGCGTGGCGGGGACTTTGGTGCTGGGGCTGTTCATTCGGCGCTTCGGGTTCACCGGCACGTTGAGTATGTGTTTTGCGCTGGCGTGTCTGAGCATCGCGGCGATCGGGCAGCCTTACCTGACGCTGGCGTTCATGCTGGCGCTGATTTTCGTCGCGGGTTTCGGCGTGCCCGGATCGCAGGCCGGCCTGAATGCGTTTTCGGCGACGTATTATCCGACGGATCTGCGCGCGACGGGCGTGGGCGCGGGATTAGGCGTCGGGCGCATCGGGGCGATCGTGGGACCGTTCGCAGTGGGGGTTTTGCTGAACCGGCATTGGGGATTGCGGGACATTTTTCTGGCGGCGGCCGTTCCCGCGCTGATTTCGGCGATTGTGATGGTTGTGCTGAGAAGGGTGGTTGAACCGGCGCAGATTGCGGTTGCCGTGGGTGAGGTTCCGACGCATTGAGCCCGCGACGGCCAGGCAGGTTTAGTCACGAGCGGGCGGCGCCCGCCCCCCAAAAAGCACACCGCTTACTTACGTGCGCGCGGCTCGGAATAATGGCGCGGGCCGGAATACTGTGACGACGCATATGTCGGGGGCGCCCGCGACGGGATGGCCATCCGAAATAGCTATAATGGGGATATGCGGGTCAGCGTAGCCGACGCCAAGAACAAGCTTCCCGAGTTGATCCGGGCCGTCGAAGGAGGGCAGCGTGTTACCGTCTGCCGCCGCGGCGTGCCCGTGGTGGATCTCGTGCGCACGGAGCCGGATAAAGCGCGGAGGCCGCGGCTCGGAACGCTGAAGGGGCGAATCCGGATCGTCGATCCGGACTGGTGGAAGCCGATGTCGGACGAAGAAGCCGAGGCGTTCCTTGAAGGAAGACTCTGACTGCGCCTGCTCCTCGATACAGTTACGTTTATCCTGGCGGTCGAGGCGCCGGAACGTCTCTCGCGCAGGGCCGCATCCGCATTACGGCGGAGCGGCATGCTCCTCGAAGTCAGCGCGATCTCGTTATCGGAGATCGCCATCAACAGGCAATCGGCAAACTTCACTTGGGGAAGGACGACGTCGAAGAGGGTCTCGCGGATCTGAACGCCGGCGTTCTCCATTACACGTCGGATCATGCGTGGCAAATGTTCGCTCTCCCCGTTCACCACGCGGATCCCTTCGATCGTCAAATCATCGCGCAAGCACTGGCCGAGGATATCGCGGTCGTGACCCCCGACGACAAATTCAAGCTCTACAAGGGGCTCAAAGTGATTTGGTAGGGGCAGTTCTCTGTGGTTCGGACATGCGACTTCAGTCGCGTCCTGAAATGTGGCGCTAAAAACGCGACTGAAGTCGCGTGTCCTAGCGGAAGACTCCCGTGTGGCCCAGCGAGTAGCGGCCGGGCTGCGGATAAACGCACAGGCCGTGCGGGCCTTTGCCCACCTTAATGCGCGCCAGCAGATGACCGTCCGACGTGTCGAACGCGTAGACCTCCGAGTTGTAGCGGCCGGAGAGCCAAAGCACCTTGCCGTCCGCCGAGACGCCGCCCATGTCCGGGCTGCCGCCGCGCGGGATCTTCCACTTCGCCACCAGCTTGCGCGTCGCCAGATCCAGCAGAGAAATGCTGCCCTCCCCGCGGTTCGAGATGTAGAGCAGCTTCGAATCGCGGCTCACGTAGAGTCCGTGCGCGCCTTTGCCTGTCGGAATAAAACCGATGCGCTTGAAGGAATCCGGCTCGACCAGATAGATGCCGTCGGCTACCATGTCGGCGATGTAGAAGACCTTGCCGTCCGGTGAAGTCTTGACATCCTGCGGCATGCCGCCCGCTTCGAGCGGGATCGAACCGACGAGCTTGCGGTTGGCGACATCCACCTTAATCAGCGTGGCCGCGAACTCGCAGCTGGCGATCAGGTAGCGGCCGTCCGCCGTGAAATCCATGTGGTCGACGCCTTTGCAGGGCACGCTCAGCGAATCCACCAGCTTCATGGTTTCGGGATCGCGGAAATCGAGGCGTTCCTTCGCCTCGGCAACCACGATGGCGAACTTGCCGTCGGGCGTGTAATACATGTTGTATGGGTCTTCCACCGGCACGGTCCGGCCTTTTTTACCGGTGACCGGATCGATGGCGGTGAGGCTGTCGCCAAGATCGTTCAATACCCAAAGACGCTTGAGATCCCAGGACGGCACGACATGCTGCGGCTGATGGCCGACGGGGAAATGGCCGATGATTTTGTACGTCGCCGGGTCGATGATATCGACCGTATTGCTGCCGCTGTTGGGCACGTAAACGCGCGACGGGAAATCGCGGACGACCGGGCTCAGATTGCCGGCGTGGTCGGCGGCGTAGATGTCGTTCGGATCTTCCACCGGGGGCATGCCCGGCAGGGGCGATTCGGTCGGCGCGGCGACTGATGCGGTTGACGCGGCTTTGGCTTCGGGATCGGGCTTCTCACCGGAGCAGCCCGCCAGCAGGAGAAAGATGGACGCGAAAATGGCGGCGTATGGAACGGGTCGATACATTTTGTTTCCGCTACCAGTTTCGCGCGTGTCGCATTGCGGCGAAGTCTGTGGTCAAATAATCCAGGAGACTATGAAAACTACTTATACGATCGATCCGGCACACTCGAGCGCGCAATTCGTCGTTCGCCATATGATGATTACCAACGTGCGCGGCGGCTTCAGCAGCGTCAAAGGCACGGTGGAGTTCGACTCCGCGAATCCCACCGATTCGTCGGTGGACGTGGTCATCGATGCGAACACGATCAAGACCATGGACGAACAGCGCGACGCGCACCTGAAGAGCGCGGATTTTCTGGATACCGAGAAGTATCCGACGATCACGTTCAAGAGCACGAAAATCGCGGTCGGGGGCGACGGCGAAGCGAGCGTCAGCGGGGATCTGACGATTCATGGGGTGACGAAGCCGGTGACTCTGAAGGTGGAAGGCCCGACGCCCGAGGGAAAAGATCCGTGGGGAAATATCCGGATCGGCGCCTCGGCCACGACGAAGATCAAGCGCAGCGATTTCGGGCTGACCTGGAACGCGGCGCTCGAAACCGGCGGAATCATGGTGGCGGACGAGCTGAAGATTGAACTCGACGTGCAGATGATCAAGGCCGCCTCCACCACGGCCTGAACGCGGCCGGCACCGCGCGGTCTATGCTTACCCGCCGTCAATGCCTTTCCACGCTTCCGCTCGGGCTTTCCACGCTTCCGCTCGCGCGGGCCGCAGCGATAAAGAGTCCGGCGGAGGCGCGGCCGCTCGGCGTGCAGCTTTACAGTATCCGCGCGGCCTTGAAACGGAATCCCGCCGAGGCGCTGAATGCCGTCGCGTCCATCGGCTACAGGGAAGTGGAAGGCTACAACCGGCTGGACACGATCGCGCTCGCGCCGCGAATCAAAGCGGCGGGATTGACGGCGCGGTCGTGCCGGACGGAAACCCCGCTGATCACCGCCGACTGGGAGAATTATCCCGAATTCCGGCAGATTACGCTGACGGAGGCGATTGACAGCCTCGCCGGAGCTGGGATCGGATTTTTCGTCATGGGCTATATTCCGTCGGGTGCGCGCGGCGATGCGGACGATTTCTATCGGCGCACGGCCGACCGCATGAGCGCCGCCGCGGAGTTGTGCCGGAAATCGGGCATTCAGTTTGTCTGGCAGAATCACGCGTTCGAGTTTGAGGGCAGGCCGGGCATGCGCGCGATCGATATTTTCAACGAGCGGCTGGATTCGAAACTGGTGAGGCTGGAATTGGATCCGTTTTGGGCGAGCGTGGCCGGCCAGGACCCGATACAGCTGCTGAAGGAATGGAAAGGCCGGGTTCCGCTGATGCATCTGAACGATAAGGCCAAGGGCGTTCCAGTGCAGTTTGCGGAGACGATCGGACAGGGGGCCTGGGCCGATCCCGGCTCGGGGTCGCTCGATTTTCCAGCGCTGATGAAAGCCGCGCGGGCCGCGGGCGTGCAGTATTATTTCGCAGGTTTGGAAGAGACGATCGAGGATCCGATGGTGAGTTTGCGGAAGAGCTTCGGTTATTTCAGGGGTTTGTAGGGGGAGTCATGGGCAGCCCTCCTGTTCTCAGCGCGTACAACGCCGACACGCAGATCTTCCCGACGCTGTCGCCGGCGCAGATCGACCGGATTCTTGCCGACGGGAAGATTCGCAAGGTCGAGGCGGGCGAGATCCTTTTCCGGCCGGGGGACACGGAGGTCCCGTTCTTCGTCATGCTTTCCGGGGGCATGGAGGTGTTGCAACCGGCGCTGTCCGAGGAACGCGCGATTGTGCGGCACGGCGCGGGCGAGTTTACCGGCGAAATCAGTTCGATTACGGGGCAGCGCTGCCTTGTGCTCGGGCGCGTGACGGAGCCGGGCGAAGTAATCGAGGTGAGACCCGAAGGCCTCCGCTCGCTGATCGCGCGGGATGCCGAGCTGAGCGAAGTCCTCATGAGGGCATTCATACTGCGGCGTGTGGCTCTCATCCGCAATCGCCTCGGGAACGTGATCATCCTGGGCTCCAGCCACTCCGCCGCGACACTGCGGCTGCGCGAGTTTCTGGGCCGGAACGGCCATCCGCATTGCTATGTGGATTTGGATACCGACAAGATGTCGCAGGAGCTTCTCGATCGGTTCTCGGTGAAGATCGAAGAGATTCCGGTGGTGATCTGCGACGGCCGGACTGTGTTGCGAAATCCGTCGATTCAGAAACTGGCGGACTGCCTTGGATTGAACGTGCATGTGGCCGGCTCCGGGGTGCGCGATCTGATCATCGTGGGCGCGGGACCTTCGGGGCTGGCGGCGGCGGTTTATGCGGCTTCGGAGGGACTGGATTCGCTGTTGATCGAAGCCGAATCGCCGGGCGGACAGGCCGGATCGAGCTCAAAGATCGAAAACTACCTGGGCTTCCCGACGGGCATTTCGGGCGAAGAACTGGCCGCTCGCGCGCTGCATCAGGCGCAGAAATTCGGGGCGAAGATGATGGTGGCGCATCCGGCGGACAAACTGAGCTGCAACGGTCCCTATCAGCTGGCGCTGGACGACGGGACCACGCTTTCGGCGCGCGCCATCGTGATCGCGACCGGGGCGCAGTACAACAAGCCCCGGATTGAAAACATCGAGAAGTTCGAGGGGCAGGGGATTTACTACGGCGCGACCTATATGGAATCGCAGTTGTGCCTGGGCGAAGACGTGGTCGTGATCGGCGGCGGAAACTCGGCCGGGCAGGCGGCCGTGTTTCTGTCGCAGACCGCGCGGGTGCATATGCTGGTGCGGTCGGGCGGGTTGGCGGAGACGATGTCGCGGTACCTGATTCAGCGGATTACGACGAATCCGGGGATTACGCTGCACGTGCATACC
>JASHSD010000063.1 GCA_030036985.1 Bryobacteraceae bacterium | reverse complement strand
AGCGGCTTTGACGGCGGCGTCGTAAATTTCGTCGAGATCGTGATGGCTGATGCGGCGGGAAAAATATTCGGTCTTGAGGCGTTCGAGCCAGCCCGGCATGGCGTAGCTCCCGACCATCGAAGTGGGAAGAACAGGCAGATTGGTCATCAGAAATCACTCGCGTGGCGATGTATAGAGAATGGAGGTCTTCGATCCCTTGCGATAGCGGTACGGCGCGAAATGCAGGTCGTAGCCCGAGCGCTCGGCCACGCCTCTCAGCAGCGCGCCGTTCACCCAGTTGACGATCGAACCATCCAGTTTTCCGGGGCCGTGAAAACCCAGCCGATATTCGTTCAGGTCCGTTACGAATATATCCTGCACCTGCAGATAACCGCGCGGGTGCAGCAGCGGGATGGTATTCACGAAGCTTTCCATCGCTCCGGAACTGAGGTGGAAGCGCAGATCTCCCGGCGATTCGTCGAGTACGCCTTCGAGTTTCACCATGTCCAGACCGTGCGGCAGCGCGAGGTCCGGCAGATCCTCGATGGCCACATTTTTCTCTTCGAGGCGGATCGACTGCCAGATTTCCTGCCAGAAACTCATGCCGCAGGAGCGGTCGCCCATAGCGTCCGGGCCGATCGCGAGCAGCTTGTCGATGGACGGGCGGATGGTCTCGACCGGTATCCTGAATTTTTCGGCGATTCGCGCGGCCTCGCTCATCGGCACGTAGGCGCGCATATGGATGTAGAACAACCTGCCGTCGCGGCGAAGCATCTCTTCGTCCGGCAGGTTGTCGTACATGTTGGTCGAGTGAATGTAGAGGATCTTGTGGCGCAGGAAAGACAGCGTCTTGAGCGGATTCAGGGCGTCGAGCGCGAGAAAGCTGCAAAGTTCGATGTGCTCCTTCACCGCGGGCCGCGACATGTCGAGGGTCGCGAGCGAATAATCGCCCATCAGCACGCGCAGCTTCGGATAGTACGTGGTTCCGCGCTGCGCATCCAGCTGACGGAATTTCTCCACAAACATGCCGCAGCGCGTGCCGCTGCCGACGCCGATTTCGAGGATGAAAATCTCGGCCGGCAGCTGGTTTTTGGTATCCATGTCGCGCAGCAGAGTCCAGAAATCGGCCACGCTGTCCATCACGGCTTCATCGTGGTTGCCGTCCGACTTGCCGCCGGGAAGCGCCTGCTCGTAACCTTTTCCTGTGGCCTTTTCCCAATCGCGCAGGAAGGTCCAGTAGAGTTTGTTGAACTCCCAGACGATGCTGGTGCGGAGCGATTTGAAATCCTCCAGCGGAATGCGGTCGTCGCTGCGCGGGGACTCGGCGTCGGCGGCGGTCATCGCGCGCGAAATTTCCGCGCGGAGCGATTCCGGCGTGGCTTGCCGCGTATCGATGCGGATGTCGAGAACCGGCGGACGCGCGTCTTTCGCGCCTGCCGGAGCCCGCGTTTTGGAGGCGCGCGACGCGGTCACCATCTCGCGGAAATTCTGTTTGTACTGGATCCAATCGAGCTGAACGTTGAGACGCGAGAACTGCGCCGTGTCGATCCTGCCCTCGTCGAGCAGTTTATAAAGGGTGTCGACTACGCTTTGCGTAGTGGCCGCGGCCGCCTTGCCGTTCAAGTGGTTCAGTTGCAGGATCATTTATTCGTCGCCAAAAGCCGATCTCACAGAGTTGCCGCTCGGGCCGCCGGCGCCGGAGAAAAGAGGATCGCTTCCGCTATCAACAGAGTGTAACGAATCGCATTTCGCGGTTGAAAGGCGCGCACCGAGATTATCATGGGCGATGATAAAGCTATGGCGGCAGCGGACACGGAATGACCATTGCGGAAAAGATCCTGGCGGCGAAATCCGGCCGTAGTTCGGTGACGCCGGGCGAGATTGTCGAAGCATACCCGGATCTGGTCATGAGCCACACGGCGACCTGGCGATCGGCCGGCGTGATGCAGCGCGTCGGCGCCACGAAGCTCTACGATCCCGACCGTCTCGCGATCGTCCTCGACCACATCTCTCCCGCGAAAACCGAAAAGTACGCCGCCGATCAGCAGACTTCCCGCAACTTCGCTCGAAAGAATGGCGTCACGAAATTTTACGACGTGGATGCCGGCATCGCCCATCTGGTGCTGATGGAAGCGGGACATGTCGTGCCAGGCGATCTGATCGTCGGCACCGATTCGCACTGCACGATCTACGGGAGTCTGGGCGCGCTGGGAACCGGCATCGGCTACACCGAAGTGGCTTCCGTCTGGATCACCGGGAAGCTGTGGTTGAAGGTTCCCGAAAGCGTTCGAATCGTGCTCGAAGGGCGGTTTCCGGCGGGCGTCTATGCGAAAGATCTCATGCTTCATCTGATCGGCAGGCTGGGCGCGGACGGCTGCAGCTACAAGTCTGTCGAATTTTACGGCGGTTCCGCTGCGGACCTCAACGTTTCCGAACGCATGACGATGACGAATCTCGCCATGGAAATGGGGGTGAAGTGCGCGTTCTTCCCGCCCGACGCCAAAACCGCGGAATATCTTAGGGACAAGCTTTCGGACCCCGCTCGTTATCACCCCGTATACGCCGATCCGGAGGCCGCGTATGAACAGGAGATACCGGTCGATATTTCGAAACTCGAACCGATGGTCGCCTGTCCGCACGAGGTCGAAAATACGAAGCCGATCGGGGAGGTTGCCGGGACGCATATCGATCAGGCGTTCCTGGGCTCCTGCGCCAATGCGAAGTACGAGGATCTGGTGGTTGCGGCGGGCATTCTGAAGGGCCGCCGCATTCATCCCGGCGTGCGCATGATCGTGACTCCGGGTTCGAAAAAAATCATGCTGGAGGCGATGAATTCGGGCGTTCTGCAGACGCTGCTGGAGAGCGGCGGCATGGTGACGAACCCCGGGTGCGGCGCCTGCGCGGGCGATGGCGGGACGCTGTCAGACGGCGAGGTCTGCCTTTCCACCGCGAACCGGAACTTCATCGGGCGGATGGGCAGCAACAAGTCGCAGATCTATCTGTCGAGTCCGGCCACGCTGGCGGCATCCGCAATCAGAGGGGCGATCGCCGATCCGCGGGAGTTTTTAAATCGATAATGCGTGCGAAAATTCAGGGCCGTGTTTATAAATTCGGCGATAATATCAACTCGGATATTATTATTCCGGGGCGTTATCTGATTTATGTTGATCGCGAGCGTCTGGCGCAGCATGCGTTCGAGATGCTGGGCGAGGGATTTCCGGACAAGCTGCGGAGCTTCGATATCCTCGTCGCGGGACGCAATTTCGGCTGCGGCAGCGCCCGCGAACAGGCCGCGACGGCGATTCAGGGCCTCGGCATCAAGGCGGTGGTGGCCGCTTCGTTCGCGCGGACATTTTACCGGAACGCCATCAACGACGGTCTGCCGATCGTGGAATGCCCGGCGCTGGCAGCCGCGGTGAAAGAAGGCGATGAAATTGAGATCGACCTGGAAGCGGGAAAAATTCTGTTTTCAGGACGGGAATTTGTGTTCCCGCGGATGCCGGATTCGGTTCGCAAAATTCTTGAGCTGGGTGGTCTGGCGGAGTATCTGAAGTCGCAGCTGGAACAACAATCCAATGCCACATAATTTTTGGGGCGGTCCTCGGACCGCGGCGGACGCCGCCCATTCCTGAAAAGAGCCCGTCTGGCCGGCGATGGAACCGCATTGATTTTACAGGCCAAGCCGGTCAACTCTGTCTGCCGAAAACAGTGGCATCAGGAACAGCAATCGGCGTCTCAGACGGCCAATACCTGATCGCGGCGTTTCCGCACATTTTCCTGCGACGGGCGCCGGCGCGAACGGAGAACACCGATCCGATCAGTTTCGCGACGCCGGCAGCGCGGCGAATGTATCTATTTTCTGATACATCAGGCGCGGGGCGGCCATCATCGGGATCAGCGCCCATCGCGGCGTAACGGGGATCATAATGCTCCTGGAAGGCGTCTCGATCGTATGTTCCATCCGGGTCTCCATCATGCGGCTGAGTTCGCTGCGGACCAGTTCGAGACCACTCGGCCTCGGCATCAGAGCCAGCAGCACTGGTCCGTCCCATCGAAACAATTGGTCATCGGATGTCAACTGGCTCTTGACCGCGCGGGCGAACGCAGCCAGTATGGTGTCGCCGGCTTCTCTGCCGAATCGCGCGTTGAGCGAAGACAGGCGGTCGAGGACCAGTACGGCCGCGTACGCTTTGGAATTTGCGCGGGCCAACTCCGTCAGCGCGGCTTCGGCCTGTGGCCGCAGGGGCAGACCTGTGACTGAGTCCGCCCGCGCCCCGTCATTCCCGTTGAGACTTCCATCCGGAGATGGCCGTTTGCTGATCTCTTCTATCGTCGCCTGAGTGTCGTTGATCTGACGTTCGCATTCCCGGCGGATGTCGGCCAGGCATTCAGACAGTTTTTTCTTGATCATACGCACATCGCTCAACTCCGCGGCCCTGGAAACCTGCTTTTCGATTTCTTCCAGCCGCTTTATGTTGGTGTGACTTGCTGCGGAAACGATGCTCACCGTTTTTGCGAGCATCGACACCATGCCCTGCAGTTCCAGTTTCCGGAGGTTTTCGCTCCTGGTCGAACGGCCGATGTGATCGTCCAGCGTCTTAAGGACGAAGCCCGCCTGCATCAGAAGGTCCGGCGCCGATATTGGTTCCGAAAGCACATCCGAGACCTTGCGGATGTGCTCGCGGAATTCCCTGCAATCGTGGCTGTCCCCTTTCCCGGAGTACTCGCCGATGCCCTGGACCAGATTACGAATCACATGCATCAGCGTTTCTTCGGCTTCGCTCCTGGCTTCGCCCTTCTGATTCAGGAATTTTTGGATGGAGATCACTGCGCGCCTGCACATCTATCGGCAGATAACGCTCGAATATATAGGGCATCGCTCGAACGCTAAAGTAACGCGGGCCTTCCGCCGATCAAGCCAACGCATATGTCATTGCCCCCGGATGTGATCGTGGTCGAACGCGATTCCCGTCCACCAAACTTCCTTGACGAGTCCGAACTCGATGCGCTGGGTCGGCTGACCCGGTTGGTGGCGCGCTTGTTCCACGTTCCGGTTGCCTACGCGGCGCTGCTGGGTTCAGATCTCAAAGTGACGTTGCGGGTCGGTGTCGGAACCGAGTACGCCGCCATCCTCCAAACGTATCCCTTGGCCGCGGCGTTGTCGAAACCGCAATTGTGGCCGGACCCGTCGGGAGTCCCGGTCGATGGTTTCGTTTGCGGAGACCTGAAATTTGCGGCTCTGGCTCCTCTGCGTTCCAGCGACGGGCTGGAACTCGGTGTGCTTGCCATCGCCGACCTCGAGGCGAGGCCGGCTTTCTCGCGGATCGATCTCGATTCGTTGGCTGAACTGGCTGCCGTACTGACCAGAAAATTGGAACTCCGTGCAATTGCCGGGCAGGCGCGGGAGGCGGAATTGTCGCTGAACGAGACGGAAGACCGTTTCCGGAACATCGCCGACTGCGCACCGGTGATGATTCTCTGCATCGGGCTCGACGGCGGCGGCTCATTTGTCAACAGGGCATGGATCGAATTCACCGGCAGGAGTATTGAGGATGAGCTCGGAGACGGTTTTCAGGAGGCCTTTCACCGCGACTACCGAATGTCCGTCATGGAGGCATATTGGAAAGCATTCCAACGGCGTAAGCCCTTTGTCGCCGAGTTTCCGATGAGGCGTCACGACGGCGAATACCGTTGGATGCAGGCGCGAGGAATGCCGCAAATACGGGATAACGGTCGGTTTGTCGGATACGTCGGAGTCTTCGTCGATCTGACGGAGCAGTGTTCCGTGCCGCCTCTGCCAATCCGAAAGCATCTCGAATCGTTTGATGTGGCAATCTGGCTTTGAGGGCGCCCCCAACCCCGCAATTCCGATCTCGTGATCCCTGACAAGCGATGATTGAAAAGCTCTGCCGAAAGGCGGATCCGGCACGCCGACTGCTTGAAATCTTCGGCTCGCAACGACCCTGTTGACGTGATGCAGGTCCCGTTTTGGCGCTCGCAATCCGGATCAAATTCCGGGGCTGCGGCGCGGGCAATTCGACCTTCGCCGCAAGGCATCCTCTCCATTGTATTTTCAGTGGCTTGTCAAGCCTAAATATTTTGACAAAATGTGCCGATAAGAATAATAATGAGCCCCGCTTGGTTCAGTAATCTTACCTTTGCTTCGATTCGCGTCCAGCTCTGGTTCCTGATTATCCTGAACAGCAGCCTTGCATTGGTGCTTTCCGGTTCAGGGCTGTTGCTGTATCAGAAATACGTGCAGCATCAGACCTTCGCGAATTCAAGCCCTCGGATGCGACGCACACGCGAGCTCATAGCTCAGGCCGGTGTCGTGGCCGAGAGCAGCACCGCACCCCTGAGTTTTTTCGATGCGAAGGCGGCCCAGGAGACGCTGGCGGCGCTTCGTGGCGATCCCCAAATCGCCGAAGCTGCAATCTTCGACCGGGGCGGCGCCCGCCTGGCGCGGTACAAGCGCGACCCCGCCGACACATCTTCGTGGGCGAGGATTCGTCCCGACGGTACCTATTTTGAAGGCGGCGATCTCCTCATATACCAGCCCGTGAAGCTTCATGGCGAGCGAATCGGGACGATCTTTCTGCGATCGACCACCGACATCAACGGGCTGCAGCGATATCTGGAAATCATGCTTCTTGTCCTCGCGGTTTCCCTGGGGTTGGCAATATTTCTCAGCTCCGGTGTGCGTGGCATGATCGCCGCGCCCATCAGCGAACTCTCCCGTGTGGCCCGGCGCATCACGGCGGAAAAAGACTTTTCGGTGCGCGCGCATGTGCGCAGCGGCGCTGAAATCCGAATCCTGATCGAGTCGTTCAACGAAATGCTCTCTGAGATCGAAAGCCGGGATCTTGCCCGCAGGGCCGCCGAGGAGTTGCTGCGGGAAAGCGAGCAGCGCTACGCATTGGCCGCCCGCGGCGCCAATGACGGCTTGTGGGACTGGAAGCTCACCTCCGACGAGATTTACTTCTCGCCACGCTGGAGCCAGATGCTCGGTTACGCCGAGGCCGAGATTCGCCCGGACCCGGATGAATGGTTCAGCCGCATTCACCCATTCGACCGCGAGCGTGTGCAATCCGAAATCGCCTCCCATCGGGCCGGCGACACCATGGAATTCGTCAGCGAGTACCGCATGCGCCACCGGAACGGATCGTTCATCTGGATGCTGAGCCGAGGCGCGGCGGTCAGGGATGAATGCGGTAAGGCGATCCGCATGGCGGGGTCGCAGACGGATATTACCGAAGGCAAGATCGCGGACCCTTTGACCGGGCTCCCGAATCGCCTTTACTTCCTCGACAGGCTGGAGGATTCGATTCAGAAAGGCGCGACCGACGGCGTCGGCTTCGCCGTCCTCTTCGTCGATCTGGACCGCTTCAAGCTGATCAACGACAGCCTCGGACACACCGCCGGAGATGAGTTGTTGACCGGAATCGCCTGGCGCCTGAGAACCGGCGTTCGCGGCGGGGGCCTGGGCGCCGAACGATTCGGGCATTCATTCGTGGCTCGTCTCGGAGGCGACGAATTCGCGGTGCTTTTGAACGGGATATCGCAAGTATCCGATTGCGTCTCGGTGGCCGACCGCATCCTCGAAAGCCTTGGCGCGCCTTTTCACATCGCAGGACGGCAGGTCTTCGCCACAGTCAGCATTGGGATCGCGCCGGGGACTTCCGGGAACACCCCCGAAGACCTGCTCCGCAACGCGGACACCGCCATGTACCACGCGAAGGCGAAAGGCAAGGCGCGCTCCGAGGTGTTCGACGAAAAAATGCGCGACCGGGCCAAAGCGCGGCTCGAGACCGAAACGGATCTCCGCAAGGCGATCGATCTGAACCAACTGGTGCTGTTTTACCAGCCTCAGGTATCGCTTCTCAGCCGTCAGGTAATCGGATATGAGGCGCTCGTGCGCTGGCAGCATCCGAAGCGCGGACTGGTGCCGCCTTCGGAATTCATCCCCATTGCTGAGGAAACGGACATCATCCTGCCGCTCGGCAGATGGGTTCTGCGGGAAGCATGCCGTCAGATGGCTGAGTGGCAGCGGAATTTCAAGGTCGACCCTCAGCTCAGGGTGAGCGTCAATGTGTCGTTCAGACAGTTGAGCGATACCAATCTGGTTGCCGAAGTGAGAAACGCGCTCGCAGAAACCGGCCTTCGACCGGAAAGCCTGAAACTCGAACTGACCGAGAGCAGCATCATGTCCAACACAGAGATGGCGATCGACGTCCTGCGGCAGCTGAAGGAAACCGGCGTTGGCCTCGAAATCGACGACTTCGGGACCGGGTATTCCTCGCTCAGTTATCTGAACCGCCTTCCGTTCGACACGGTGAAGATCGACCGCTCCTTTATCAAGGACCTGCACGAAAAAGCGGAGAGCACAGAAATCGTCAGGACGATTCTCGATCTGGCTCGCTCTATGAACATGAATGTGGTGGCCGAAGGAATAGAGACCACCGATCAGATGGATACGCTCACTTCGCTCGGCTGCGACTACGGCCAGGGATATTACTTCTCGAAGCCCATAGACAAGGACTCGATGCAGGCGTTGATTCGCGAGCGTCACGCCCTAAGGCAGGCTTTCACGCAGATCGAAGGGCGCGGCCGGATTTCAGACGGGTCCGGCGCACCGGAGACGGCGCCTGTCCTGGCGGATATCGGAACAAATTCATGAGACATATTCACATCACTGACCACGAACGGTCGGCGGCTCGCCCGGCCCGGCGCGGGCACGCTTTTGTTGCCGTCTGGCGCATTCTGGTTGTGGCAATTCTGCCGATGATCGCAATAGCCCAGACAACTCCCCCCGACCTCACGCAGGCGACCCTCGACGAACTGATGAACATTCCGGTGACTTCGGTCTCCAAAAAGGAACAATCGCTCTCCAAAACGGGCAGCGCAGTCTACGTCATCACCCAGGACGATATTCGCCGTTCCGGCGCGACCAACATTCCGGATCTCCTTCGTATGGTTCCAGGCGTCGACGTCGCGCGGATCAACCAGAACGCGTGGGCGATCAGCATCCGCGGCTTCAATTACCGCTATTCGAGCAAGGTTCTGGTTCTCATAGACGGCCGCACGGTTTATACGCCGGGCTTCTCCGGCGTCTATTGGGACCAGCAGTTTGTGCCTCTGGAGAACATAGATCGGATAGAAGTCATCCGCGGACCAGGCGGCACCGTCTGGGGCGCCAACGCCATGAACGGCGTCATCAATATCATCACCAAAACTGCCGACGAAACCCGCGGCGGTCTCATCAGCGCCGTCGCCGGTTCTCAGGATCTCGCTCAGGGCTTGGCGCAATACGGCGGAGATGCCGGGTCCGCGGGATCCTACCGGGTCTATGCCCATTACGGCATGAACGAAAGCTCTCCTTCGATCCCGGGCAGTCCGGCGGATGACGCCGGACACAATTTACAGACGGGCTTTCGCTCCGACTGGGACCTGTCCTCGTCGGACAAGTTGACCGTCCAGGGGGACCTGTTCGGCGAATCCGCCATCCAAACCATCACTACGACGTTCGCGGATCGCGTTCCCCCCTCATACGCTTTGACCACATTTGACGACGCCGTCCGCGTGGGCTCGGGCAACCTTCT
>JASHSD010000734.1 GCA_030036985.1 Bryobacteraceae bacterium | reverse complement strand
CGAGATGCCGGCGGTCGAGCAGACTGACCGCAAGTTCCGCGTTTCCGGCGTCGATCTGGTTGCAGTCCTGCGGGGTGTGGACGGATTGGCTGATGCGCAATCCCTGGTCCCAGAGATCGCGCAGAAACATGGCCAGAGGCTCTTTGATGGCGTGCTGGGATTTCTCGTCCGGAGTCAGAATCAGCAGATCGATATCGGAATAAGGGAAGAGCTCATGGCGCCCGTAGCCGCCGACGGCCAGCAGAGCGATTTCGGAAGGCATCCACTGCCAGCGCTGCCGGACGAGTTCGTCCACGCGCGCGGTGCGCCCGGCAATGGCCGCGGCGGCGTCGCGGGTCCTGAAGAACTGCTCCCGGATCTCCTGCTCGGTCACAATATTTCAAGTATCTATTACGGCAGTGGCGTTCGTGGAAAAGGCCGCTTGCTTACGCGCGCGGCTCGGTAACATTGCCGAGTCGCGGGGACGTCGATATCATCGAATTGTGAAACTGATTCGGATTCGATTCAACGATCCGGAATCGAAACGCCGGGCGCTCGGCTTCCTGGCCGGTCGATTTTCCTTCACCAGTTATTCGACTGGGGAGGTCCTTGTTGTGGAGAGTGCTCTGACGCCGTTGGCAATCGAGGGCATTTCATTCACGGTCGAGGGGCCTGCGACCTATGCAGAGGCAATTCCGGCGTTTCGAACTCCTCCTGCCCACCAGGTTCAATAGCGGACTGCCGGTCCCCGACGAGGCGTTCGCGGATACGTTGACGGAGTTGGAACAACGCTTCGGCGCGGTGTCGTCGGAAAGCCGGACGATCGCCGGTCAGTGGCGTCATGAAGGGCAACTTTATCGGGATGAGTCCGTCCGGATATTCGCGGATGTTCCGGATACGGAAGAAAATCGGCAGTTCTTCTTCGCCTTCAAGGAAGTGCTGAAAAACCGCTTTCAGCAGATCGATATCTGGATGACGACGTTCCCTTTGGATGTGATCTGACAAATTCACAGACCCGCACGGCCTGATCGCGACGGTCCTCAGAAATCGGAGCGCGGCGAATTCGCAAGCATCTCCGCGCGACTCTGATCGATCTCCTCGGCTGAAGGGGCCGGGCCGTACTTCGCAAGCAGGCCACGCAGGGCCCGCGTGGGTGCGGTCTGAAATGTCTGGGTAAGGATTTAGCGGCCATCGAGCGCCATAAATTGGTAATCTGGCTTAAACGGAGTGTGCAATGCGTCACGTTCGACTGGTGGTGATTCTAACCTTGGTCAATGTGCTTGCGCTCGACGCTGCGGATGTCCCTCTGGAAAGTTTGATCCCAAAAGGAAAATGGGATGCGACCGGGATCGTCAAGTTAAGCGAGGTGGAGCGTGAGAGGCTCGCGTCCGAGATTATCACTCTCGTGGCCGCTGTGAGGTCCGATAGTGGAGGCGTGGCGGTGATCGCTCCTTCAGTATCGACCTCAATGATGGCACGGCAGGTTCTGGCTAGACTGCGCGTGTCCGAAGTGCATCTTCGGCGTGCCGCTCAGGTTCTGGTGGTTGTGCGGAGTTCGGTAAACAATCCGTTAATGTTCGGGTATTCCAGCGTCTGCGATTTGCAGAAGGATGCTGACGGCCAGCTCAACATTGCTTGGCCAAACTTCCATGTGTACCTTTACGCGATGGACGATGATCTCCGAGTAACTCAAACAGTACACCAGTCGTCCCCGGCAGAGTGACGGGACCGCATCGTTTGACCGGCCGCGTCGAGCGGCCACCGGCATACGCGCGCCCGCAGATATAACTTTTTAACACAGAGTACTTGACACTGAGGAGTCCATGGACTTACTCTTGTCTTGGGGGCGCAGTCGCGCAGATAAAATATTTAAAATCAACAATATACAAGTATATAAAACAACGTAAAATTGTCGACCCATAGGCTTTTAAGAAAAAGGAGAAAATCCGAAATGTCCAACGAAAATTCCGGTGTTGAAGAAATGTATAAATCTGTTCGAAAATTTCAGGATTTGGGAACGGGCAGAAATTGCAGAAAAATATTAGTTGGAGATTCTGACGACGCGCGAACTTCAAATTTTAAGTTCGTCGGCCATGTCCACCAAAACTGGCCATCTTGGAAACAGCTGACGTTTCGCGTGGGCGCGGCAATCAAAACTTTCGATACCGCCACCCAAACCTTGAACGGGAACCCCGCATACATCTTCCTTTGGAACGATCTAACGGAAGCGCTGTGGCTGCGCCAGGTTGAGCGTGAAAAGCTTCTGGCATGGATTAGCGCCGCGGAGCCTCATGATCAGATCGGCATGGCTGAGTTGATCGTGGAAGAAACCGAGTCCAAGTATCGGGTCTGTACCTATCCGGGGTTGGCGCAGATGGCCGTTTCTCGGATTCGAATCGAGATCCTGAAGCTGAGTTTGCAGGAACTCCGCAGACTGAATTCCCTCACAGTTACGGAAGCACGGTCGGCGGTTGCCCAGCCCACGTCCGGAGCGAAGGGCCTCGTCGCAAACGCGCATCAGCCATGCGAATCACATGTGCCTCAAGCAAGAATCGAGCAGGCTGGAGAACCGTGCTATGCCACAAAACAGTGATCCCATCGAAGCGACAGTAGGCCGGCTCTTCCACTTGAGCAATAATTCGGCGAATCAGCGCAGAGAAGAGGAACTGCTCTTCAAGGCTTTTTTGGATGTTGAGCCGGACTTCCTAAATGAAGCATTCGAGTGGTCATCCGCAAAGATGGGCTACGACCCGCCGGACATGGTTTGCGTCACTGCAAGCGGGAGAACAATTGGCGTCGAGATCTGTCAGTGGGTCCATGAGAAATCGATGCGCGACTATCGTACGAAAACTCGAATCAACGAAAGCATACTGAATGCGCTTGGGCCTCAAACGCTGTTTCCCAAGCCAGCGAATTTCTCCCTGGTCTTCTTCCAGGCGAAGCCGAAGTCGCGTCTAACCTCCGGCGAATGCGCGGTTTTTCAGAGGTCCTTTCGTGACCTGATTTCGTCGGTAGATCGCGACTTGCCCGCACGGAAAGGCCGCGCCGAGCGGCCGTTTGTGCTTGCCAATCTGAAAGACTACACACCGTTGAACCGGCATCTTGAAAAGGTTACATTCTGCCCACCGAGCAACGAGTTGAACGTTGCGGTCGAAAGAGCACTTGAGAGCACAGGTGGCATGTTGGCACCTACTGGCGACACTTCGGGGGCCGTCGATTGGATATTGCCTGTTGGCTCAACGCAATGGGTCCGTACGCCTTACGACCTCGATCATTGGGGCCCCGACGACCACGGCAGCACGACGGTCGAAGGAAGCTTGCTGAAACTTTTGATCAAGAAGTCTGACAGGTGCAGTCGGGCGAAGCTCAAGACATATTGTGATGAATTGGATTTGGTCATCGCATTTGATCAGGGATTGCCCTGTTGTCCGCCTACATTCGACAGACGGGACACAGCCCGCGAAGCCGTATCGCGCGCCCGCGGCACTGTGCCCTGGCCATTCCGTCGGACTCACCTTTTGATCGCCGCAGAGGATTCTCCAACCGTTCACCGCATTCTCTATTAGCGCAGAAATGCCTCTTCAACGTTTCAGCAAATCGCGCGGACGTTTGACGCGCCCCGATGAGTCGGGGCGCGGCAGCCACGAGTGGCTGCGCCAGGGGCCACTATGCGTGCAGCACGGGACGCAGGCGCAGACGCAGGGTCTCATAAGCGCGGAACATCAGCGCCTTCACGGCCGACGGAGTGCATCCCAGCACTTTCGAGATCTGGGCGTAATCCATCTCCTCGTACTTGTGCATAATTACCGCGGCGCGCTGCTTGGGCGGCAGACCGCGCACCGCGCGGCGGATCTGCTCCGCCACCACTTCGCGCACCAGGCGGTCTTCCACCAGCGGCGCGCGATCCGAAGTCTGTCGGCGCAATTGCGCGGCGTCCTGCATATCCAGACTGAGGTTCTGCTGGTTGCGGCGCTCGTCGCGGAAATAATTGAGCGCAACGTTGGTGGTGATGCGATAAAGCCAGGTGGAGAATTTGGCCGAAGGCTCGTAGGTGCGGCGCGAGCGGTAGACGCGCACAAAAACATCCTGCGCCAGTTCCTCCGCCACGGCCTGATTGGCCACCATGCGCGAAAGATAGTTGACCACCAGCCCGCGATTGCGGTTCAGAAGCAGCCCGAAACTCGCATCGTCGTCCGCCTGGACGCGAACCATCAGCTGAGTGTCCAGATCCATTGCCGGGGTCATAAACCTGTATTGCTCCTTAGACGGTCTTTAGTTCCCGCGAATTCAGCCAGCGAAGGCGTCTTTCAGGCGTTTCCACGTGACGCTTAGTTCTTCGGGAAGAACCCGGGTTTGGGCCACGGTGGTCATAAAATTGGCGTCGCCCGACCAGCGCGGCAACACGTGCATGTGGATGTGTCCGGCGACGCCCGCGCCGGCGCTCTCGCCGATGTTCATCCCGAGGTTCAATCCATCCGGATGATAAAGCCAACGAATGTGCCGCTCGGCCGCGCGTGTCAACGCCATCATCTCCGCGGCGGCTTCGTCGCCGATGCCGGCGAGATCGGCAACATGGCGGTATGGCACGATCATCAGATGGCCGTTGGTGTAGGGGAAGCGATTGAGCACGACGAAATTGTGCTCGGCGCGGTACACGATCAGGGCGTCTTCATCCTGATCGGCCGCGATCATGGCGCAGAAGATGCAGCCTTCAGGCTTGTTTCCGGTCAGATACGTCAGACGCCACGGGCTCCAGAGGTAGTCCAAATCAGTCAGGCGGGGATTTCCGGCGCAGGCGCTTCAGGCGCGCCATTCTTGCTTCCGGCGTTGACGACGTCCTTCAGTTCCTTGCTCGGCTTGAAGTACGGGATCTTCTTCGCGGGCACCTCGACGCGCGTGCCGGTCTTCGGATTTCTACCGACGCGCGACTGGCGCTGACGCGTGCGGAAGCTTCCGAATCCGCGAATCTCGATCTTATCGCCGCCGCGAAGAGAGCGCACGATGCTGTCGAAGATTGCTTCCACGATGACCTCGGATTCCTTCCGCGTCATCTCGACCACCCGCGAGACCTCCTCAATCAGATCGGCTTTCGTCATCTTCCACCTTTCTCGATTTTGACAAATGGAACAGGATGAAGCAATTACGGGAAATATGAGTATCGCCCGAATGCGCCCAATTTGCAATTCCCGAGTGGAACGTTTTCAGCGGGGTTCGCGCCGCGGGAGGAAATCTTCGAGGTTTGAACTGGCGGCGGCCGCGCGTTTCCGGTATTCGTCCAGGCGTCCGCGTTCTTCGTCGTCCGCGAACGCCTTCAGGCTGAGGCCGATTTTTCGCTCGGCTTCGTTCATTTTGATGATCTTGAAATCCATTTCCTGACCCGGATGCAGCGGCGCGGGGTCGTTCTTGCGGCCCGACCACCCCGGAACTTCGGAAAAATGACACAAGCCTTCCACGCCCTCCGCGATTTCGACGAAGGCGCCGAAACCGGCCAGGCGCAGCACTTTCCCCGCGATCGTATCGTTGACGTGGTGCTTCTGAAAGAAAGTCTCCCAGGCGTCCGGCTGGAGCTGTTTGATGCCCAGCGAGAGCCGTTTGTGATCGGCGTCGATGGCGAGAATCACCGCCTGCACCATCGATCCCTTGCGCAAAATTTCGCTCGGGTGCTTCACCCGTTTTGTCCACGAAAGATCCGAAATGTGCACCAGCCCGTCGATGCCCTCCTCGATCTCGATGAACGCGCCGAACTCCGTCATATTGCGGACGCGGCCCTCGACGACCGAACCCACGCTGTAGCGCTGTTCGACCGTCGTCCACGGATTGGCTTCGAGTTGTTTCAGGCCGAGCGAGATGCGCCGATCCTTGGTATTGACGTCGAGGATCACGGTCTCGACCTGATCGCCCGGCCGGACCACCTTGGACGGATGCTTCATGCGC
Source organism: Bryobacteraceae bacterium (assembly GCA_030036985.1). GTDB lineage: Bacteria > Acidobacteriota > Terriglobia > Bryobacterales > Bryobacteraceae > BOG-234. The sequence goes on along the minus strand of JASHSD010000734.1, from coordinate 10,213 downwards.
CGCGACCAGGTCATTTCGCTGATGTGGATCAGGCCCTCGACGCCGCTGTCGATCTCGACAAAAGCGCCGTAATCGGTGACGCTGACCACGCGTCCCATGACGCGCGCGTTGATGGGAAAACGCTCGACCACGCCGTCCCACGGATCGGGCTGCAGCTGCTTCATCCCGAGCGAGACGCGCTCCTTCGCGGGATCGTACTTGAGCACCTGCACCGTGACTTCGTCGCCTACATGAAGGACTTCGGCGGGATGGGCGACACGGCCGTACGAGATATCCGTAACGTGGAGCAGTCCGTCGATGCCGCCAAGATCGATGAACGCGCCGTATTCGGTCAGATTCTTCACGCTGCCGGTGATGACGGCGCCTTCGTGCAGGGCCTCGATGGTGATGGTTTTGCGCGCGTCCACTTCTTCCTGGATCGCCAGCTTGCGCGAGACCACCACGTTGCCGCGCTTCCGGTTCAGCTTCACCACCTTGACCGGAATGTTCTGATCGATGAACTGGTCGACGTTGCGGATGGGCCGCACGTCCACCTGCGAGCCGGGCATAAACGCCGTCACGCCGACATCGACCGACAGCCCGCCCTTGACCCGCGCTTTCACCAGGCCGGAGATGGTCAACTGCTCCTGCATGGCCTTTTCGAGGTTGTCCCAGATCTTCAGCCGGGCGGCTTTTTCGTGGGACAACTGGACGTAGCCTTCGGAAGTCTGGCCGCTTTCGACCATGACTTCGACGAGGTCCCCGGGTTGCACGGCGATATTGCCGGCGGCGTCGGTGAAATGCGCGATGGGCGCCACGCCGTCGGATTTGTAGCCGACGTCGATGAAGACATCGGCGCCGGAGATTTTCAGCACCCGGCCTTCGAGAACTTCGTGCCGGGCGGGCGGAGCGAGGTGACTGTAATCCTCGAGGAGATGCTGATAATCTTCCGGGTCAACCGCGGTAACCGGCGATTCCAGCGGTCCCGTTATATCATTCTCCGTCACTGCATCTGCTCCCCGGGGTTTCTCGACAGCCCACAACTCAGGATCTTACCAACTATAGAGAGGCGGCGTCGGCTTGTCAAACCGCCGCGGATCGGGTGAGATAAGGCGAAGATAAACGGGCAGTTACGGTCTTCAGTCCGCCGTTTCCACCTGCACTCGCGGGGATATCTGATTCATGATAGCGCGAACCATGGCGCTGTAGTCCGTGCCGTGGTTAAACGTCGCCAGCTTTCCGTCGAGATCCTTGCCTCGATAGGCTCTGCCGTGCCCGAGGGCTACAGCAACGGTATGGATGGCTTCGCTGATGCTGTTGAAGGCGATCTTCCCGTTGGCCCAGCCGAACAGGTTGTTGCCTTTGGCGGTTTTGCCCCCGCCCGATTCGACCATGGCCAGGCTGGGCAAAAGCCGCCAATCGAGTCCGTGCTTGTCGGCCTCGGCGATAAATTGTTCAGCGTACTCCTGGTCTGGACAATGTTTGTCTCTTAAGAACTTGCGTAGGATCGCCTCCCGCAGATCGAACTTTTTGCGGTGCTTGGTGATGTCCTGATCGGGCTGCGCGCCGGCGGCGGCGATGCCGAGGACACCTGCGAAAATCAAACCGGAAGGTAATAAACGCTTCATGATGTCGTTCTCCTTACAACGAAATTTTTGAAGAGTAACGGCCCTTCCTGAAAGCGGCCGCGGTAGAAAAATCAGATCAATCAATTTATAGACATAGGGAGAGTGTAACAGACACGTCAAAACCTGGGACACGCGACTTTAGTCGCGTTTTCGGAAGACGCGACTGAAGTCGCGTGTCCGAGGGCCGGAGTACAATGACCCCAGGCGTATCGGATATGATCCCTCGCAGCCGGATTGTAATTGTGGTGGGACTGGGGCTGATCGCCGGGCTGGCGCTCGCCCAGGTGATGATCCAGCCGCGGCGCAGACCGCAGCAGGCTTCGGAACCGGCGATGCCGAGCGCCAATCTGCGCGTCGACACCAACCTCGTGCTCGTCCCCACCAGCGTGAACGACGATTTCAACCGCCCCATAACCGGTCTGGAGAAGGAGAATTTCCGCGTCTTCGACAACAAGGTGGAGCAGACGATCACGTCGTTTTCGAGCGACGACGAACCCATCGCCCTCGGCTTCATCTTCGATGTCAGCGGCAGCATGGCCAGCCTGTTGCCCCAAGGACGCGAGGCGGCGTCGGAGTTCCTCAAAATGGCGAATCCCGAGGACGAGTTCTTTCTGGTCGAGTTTGACAGCAAACCGCATCTGGTAATTCCGTTGTCGTCCAACACGAGCGAAATCGGGCTGCAGGTGGCGCTTTCGAAATCCGGCGGCTCTACGGCCCTGATCGACGGCCTCTACATGGGGATCAACGAGATGCGCAAGTCGAAGAAGTCCAAAAAGGCGCTGGTGCTGATTTCGGACGGCGGCGAAAACAACAGCCGCTATTCTCCGGGCGAGCTCAAGGACGTGATCAAGGAAAGCGACGATCTGATCTACACAGTCGCCATCACCGGACCTTTCAACCCCGACTCCGCCGCCGGCCTGGACATGATGAACGGGATCGCCGAGATGAGCGGCGCGCACATGTTCCTGGCGGCGGGGAACTCCCTGGCGGACATTGCGGAGAAGATCGGGGTCGAGTTGCGCAACCGGTACGTGATCGGGTACAAGCCGACCGACATCAATCGCGACGGCAAGTTCCACAAGATCCTGGTCAAGGTGATTCCACCACGCGGTTTGCCCAAATTGCAGGTGCATTGGCGGACGGGGTATTACGCCCCGACGAATTGACTGCCATGGTTTGTGGGGCAGCGCTTCGGCACTGCAAGCCGGCCTTCCGGCCGGCCCTCGTCCAGGCAAATCGGCTGCGTTGGGCTAAGCGAACATCAGCAGTTCCAAGCCGGCTGTGCACTTGGGCACATTTGTTGGTAGACTGATGGAACTTCGTGAGCCGGCTCAAAGCAACGGCGCTTCTCCTTTTCGCGGTCGCGAGTGCCGCGGCTCAGCCAACCGACCTTTCCGGGCGATGGAAACTGGACTTGGCTGACGACCCCCTCGCAGCTCAGCCGCGAACCGATGACAGCGGGTGGCCCGAAGTGTCTCTTCCGTGGCGGAACCCCTCGAATGAGAGCGTCTATTGGCTGCGGCGGACCATTCCTGCACCGACCCTGCCCGGCGAGAACAAGCTCACCCTCGGCCTTCTAGCGGAAAGCTATCAGGTTTTTGCGAATGGCGCGAAAATCGGCGACACCGGCGATTTCCGCGCTGCCGACGTTCGGTTTTTCGCGCCTCGTTCTTTCGAGTTGCCGTCCGACGTAATTCGCCCCGGGTCGCCGCTCGTGATTGCGCTGAGGATATGGAATCCGCATACATCGTGGGGTTCATTGACCAACGGATTGCAGGATCGCGGCCCGTATTGGATCACCACCGCCGAACACGCATCCGCCGCGGTCGATGCTGCGCGAAAGGGCGTGCGTCTGGCCCTCACGCCCGCTTTCGTCGTGATTGCGGGCGAATGCGGCATTGGCGTATGCCTGATGCTGCTCTGGTTCGCGGAACGGGATCGCCGCGAACTCCTGTATTTCGCCGCCTATCTGATCCTGACCGGCGTCAGCCTGATGGTGGGCGCCGTTGTCGTTTTCGCCGGAGCGTCGGGATTCTGGTACCGCGTCGTTTTCAGGCCATTGAATGACGTCGCCTTCCTGTTCCTCTGTCTCGCCGCGGCCATTTTTCTGCGTCGGCCGAAATTGCGCCCGCCGGTTCTCGCCGTCGCCGCGGTGATCTCCGCCGCGCTGACATTCAGAACCATCTACTATCTCTACCCGTGGCTGGCCATCCTGGTTTGGGAATGTCTGGGTTCGTTGAGGCAATCACTACGCCGGAACCTGGTCTTCGCCCTCCCATTGCTCATTTATGTGCTCGCGATCCTGAACAACACAATTCTGCCCTCGGCGCGAATCATCCCGGCATCCTTCGTCGTCTCCGGGATGATTTTCGCTATTACGAATGTCATCCAGCTTCTGTTCGCCGGCGCGATGCTGATCCTGATGCTGCACCGGCTTTCGTCGGATCGACGCGAAAAACAGCGGCTCGCTTCGGAACTGGACGCCGCCCGCGAGATCCAGCGCAGCCTGATGCCTCAGAGCGCGCCCGCCATCGAAGGTTACAGTATCGGATTTCGCTCCAGCGCCTGTTACGAGGTTGGAGGCGATTACCTCGACATCTTTTCCCTGCCTTCCGGCGAACAGATCATGATCGTGGCGGACGTCGCCGGCAAGGGTCTTCCGGCGGCTCTGGTGGGAGCCTCGTTCCGGTCCGCATTCCGCGCGGCGGCCGGGGCCGACGCCCCGCTCTCCGATATCGCCGCCAGGATCGGGCAGTTGCATTGGAACGAAGGACAGGAGGCGCGACGGCGGTATGTCACCGCGATTTTCCTGAAACTCGATTCCGTGCATCACTGCATCGAAGCCGTGAATGCGGGTCACAATGCGGGCCTGGTCGTTCTCTCCGACGGCGCCATGAAGACCATCGAAGCGAGCGGCCCTCCGCTGGGCATCCTGCCGGGCGTCCGCTACGAGACGGAAAAGATTCCGTTTCCCGCAGGCACGCGCCTCCTTTTGTATACAGACGGCATGACCGAGGTCTTTCGCGCAGACGACGAGGAGTTTGGGCCGGAGCGTCTCTTCGAGCGTTTTCGCGATTGCCGCGCGGGCGACTCCAGCGAGGCTCTCGAGTCGGTCTGGCAAGCCCTGAAGGAATTTGCAGGCGAGATTCGCCAGCGCGACGACATGACGGCCCTCGCCCTGCACAGAGTATCCGGTTGCGGCTGAAAGTCGGCCTGAAGCGAACCGTGGTGCACGCACTCGTGCGTGCCGCGTCCCGACTCTTCGGGACGCATGTTTTACCCCAGAACGGTGGCACAGGATTCAGCCTGTGGAGGCAGTCGAAAGCCCGGCTGCAGGGCCGAAGCCTGGCCCCACAAGGTCACACCGGCCGGGAGCCCGGTTTGGTCACCGGCTCTCCCTTCAAACACAGCGGGCATTCATCCGGCTGGTAGACCGGAACGGTGAGCGTCTCCAGCGCGACGCGCGGAATCCCGAGTTCCACCGCGCCGCCGCTGCGGTCGATGATGGATCCCGCCGCGAAGGCGGTGGCGCCGGCGGCCTGAACTACATCGATCACTTCCCGAGTGCTGCCGCCGGTGGTGATGACGTCCTCAATCACGATGACTCGCTCCCCGGGAGAGAGCGAAAAGCCGCGGCGCAGAGACATCTTCCGGTCGGCATCGCGCTCGGTGAAAAGAAAGCGGACGCCGAATGCGCGCGCCACCTCGTGGCCGACGATTAATCCGCCGAGCGCCGGCGAAATAACCAAACCGGGCGTTTCGCCCTTCGTCAAAGTCAGAAGCGCCGAAGCGAGATCTTCCCCGAGACGTTCGGCGTATTGAGGATATTGCAGAACCAGAGCGGATTGCAGGTAACCGGAGCTGTGCAGGCCGCTCGAAAGCCGAAAATGCCCCTGAAGATATGCGCCCGTTTGTTTGAAAAGCTTGAGAACGGGTTCCCCTTGCGGCGTCACAAAGGGCTACTATACCATTGGAAATTAACGCTCAGGGCCAGGGGAAAACGCGAACCGAACGGCGCTCGCGCACGTATTCTCCTGCTTGGGAACCTTCAGCACAAATTTATGAATGCGACCGTCCGCGCAGTAACCATCGCGCTCGCCGTGTTTTGCGCCGCCGGATGGCCGACGCAAACCGCGCGCGCGCAATCGGCAGTCCGAATCGACCCGGCGAAAGGAGGACTGGGCTGGCTCACGCATCCCTATCAGGCCAGATACGTTCCGCCGATCAATCTCAGCAATTCCTCTCGCCTCGATTCGCTGATCCGGGCCGGTAATCTCTATCTTTCGGCTCAGGACGCGGTGGCGCTGGCGCTGGAAAACAACATCGACATCGAGGTGCAGCGCTATGGTCCGCTGCTGGCGCGCGAGGTGCTGCGGCGGGCCGAAGGAGGCAGTCTGCTGCGAAACGTCGGCCAGTCGGTCGCGCCCGGGCCGACCAGCGTCAGCCTCAACGGCGTCAGCGTGAACACGACCGGCGCGCCCTTGGGCAGCGGCGGCAGCGGGGTGAGCGCGGGCGGCGGCATCGTCACCCAGCTCGGACCCAACATCCCTTCGCTCGATCCCTCGATTTTCGGCTATGCGAATTTCCAGCACTCAACCACACCCGAGAGCCTGACTTCGCTGACCAACACCAACGCGCTGATTGTGGATTCCCGGACTTTCACGCTGCAGTACTCGCAGAACTGGGCGACCGGCACGAGCGCGGTGCTGACGTTCGCGAGCACCTACAACAACCTGAACAGCCCGGATTACAACATCAATCCGTTTACCAACGGCGACCTCGATCTGGTGGTGACGCAGAATCTGCTGAACGGATTCGGCCGCGCGGTGAACGCCCGCAATATCCGGGTACAGAAAAACAACATCAAGGCCACCGACCTGCAGTTCAAACAGCAGGTGATCACGACCGTAACCGCCGTCCTGAATCTCTACTGGGATCTGGTCAGTTTCGATCAGGACCTGAGGGCCAAACAGCAGGAAGTGGCCACGGCGGAACAGTTGCTGCAGAACAACCAGGAGCAGGTCCGGATCGGCACGCTGGCCGAGATCGAGGTCACACGGGCGCAATCGCAGCTTTACGCCGCGCGTCAGGATCTGGTGATTTCACAGACCAACCGGCAGCAGCAGGAAACGATCCTGAAGAACGCGCTCAGCCGGACGGGCGTAGGCACATCCGATCTGGCCGACGTCCACGTGATTCCCACATCCACATTCACGATTCCGCCTCAGGACGAAGTCAAACCGATGAACGATCTCGTGGCGGAGGCGCTGGCGAACCGAGTCGAACTGCTGCGCGACAACATCAATCTGGAAAGCCAGAAGATGGATCTCATCGGAATCAAGAATTCCCTGAAACCCACCCTGCAGGTTTTCGCGGAACTGACCAACAACGGTCTGGCGGGTCCGCTGACTCCTTTGGGCGAGGTCACCGCCACGCCGGGGACCTTTATCGGCGGATACGGAGATCTGCTGGGCCAGATCTTTCGCCGCGATTTTCCCAACTATTCGGCGGGGCTTTCGCTGAATATCCCGCTGCGCAATCGCGCGGCGCAGGCGGACTACACGACCAGTCTGCTCGGGATCCGGCAGAGCGAACTGAGCAGGCAGAAGGATATCAATCAGGTTCGCGTCGACGTGCAGAACGCGGTGATCGGAATGAAGCAGGCGCGGGTTCGATACGACGCCGCGGTGGAAGCGCGCAAGCTCTCCCAGGAAACTTTCGACGCCGATCAGAAGAAATACCAGCTCGGCGCCGGAACGCCCTATCAGGTGGTGCAGGACCAGCGCGATCTCGCCAGCGCGCAGAGCTCGGAGGCGCAGGCCATGGCGAACTACAGTCACGCGCAGATCGCTTTCGACGAGGCCCTCGGCAGGACTCTCGATGTGAATCACATTTCGATGGCGGAAGCGGTTTCGGGGCACGTCAATACGCTGTCGACGATTCCGGCGGGGATTCCGGCAGGGGTGGTCCAATGAGAAGGAAAGCGCTGATTACCGGTCTCTGCTGGCTGTTGCCCGCGGCGGCGCAGCAGACGGGCGTGGAGCCGATCCGGCCTTCGGGACCGATTTACCTGCGGCCCTACGAAGCCACCACGGTTCCGCCCGTGGACCTCGCCAATACCGGCCGTATGCGGATTCTGATTCAGTCCGGCAAGCTCTATCTCACCGTGCACGACGCCATCGCGCTGGCGCTCGAAAACAATATCGATATTGAGAATGCGCGTTACAACCCGAGCGTGATGGCGTGGAACCTCGAACGGTCGCAGGCCGGCGGCGCGTTGCCGGGCGTGCCCAGCGGCGCGTCGTTGTCGTCTTCGGTGGCCAGCGGTCAGGGCGTTATCGGGAGCCAACAGGCGGCGGGGATCAGCCTTCCCGGACTGCGCGGCGGCTCCAGCGGCACAGCCAACGCCACGGTATCGCAAGTCGGGCCGGTAACCCCGGTGCTCGATCCCTCGATCCAGGAGACGGATACTTTCGGCCATCGCAGCAATCCGGAACCGAACGTCCTGCTGAGTCTGGTACCGAACTTGGTGCAGGGTCTGCGCACGTATACCGGCACGTATCAGCAGGGCTTTCTCAGCGGCGGTACGTTCAACATGACTTACAGCGAGCACTATCTGAACGAAAACGCTCCAAGCGACGTGCTGAATCCTTCGGTGGCGCCGTCGCTCTCGTTCAGCATTCAGCAAAACCTGCTGCAGGGCTTCGGCATTCCGGTCAACGCCAGAAACATCACCGTGGCGAAGATGAACCTGCAGATGTCGGACCTGAACTTCAAGACGCAGGTCACCGGGACGGTGGTGAACGTTCTTAATACGTACTACGCGCTGGTGGCCGATTACGACGACCTGGGGGCGAAGCAGGACGCGCTCGATACGGCGCAGCGATTTTTGACGGAAAGCAGGCGGCGGCTCGAACTCGGCGCGCTTTCGCAACTCGACGTCACCACGGCCGAGAATCAGGTGGCAACCAGCAATCTGGCGCTGGTGAATTCGCAGGCCACGCTGGAGCAGCAGGAGCTTCAGCTCAAGAACCTGATCAGCCGAACCGGCACGGGCGATCAGGCGATCGCGGAGGCGGAGATTATTCCCGTCGATCATCTGGTTATTCCGGCGACCGACGAGATTCCTCCGATCAAGGACCTGGTGCAGAGGGCGTTCGCGAATCGCAGCGATCTGTTGGTGGAGAACGGAAATCTGAAAGCCACCGAGGTTTCGAATCTCGGCACGATCAACGGGCTGCTGCCCTCAGCCGGCGTCCTGGCAAGCCGCAGCACACAAGGTCTGGCCGGCGCGCCGAAGGTTGCGAATATACCGGGCGTCGGGACTTTCACCAGCGATCCTTATTTTCGCGGCGGCATGGGAACCGCGCTGTCTCAGGTGTTCCAGCAGAATTTCCCGACCGAGAGCGTCGGCGTGTTCGGCGCGATTCAGGCGCGGGACCGCGTGGCCGAGGCGGATTACGGGATCGATCAGCTTTCGCTGCGGCAGCAGCAACTGCTCGTGGCGAAGGATATGAATCAGGCCCAGGTGGATATCACGAATTCGGTGGTGGCTTTGCGCCAGGCCAAGGCGCGGTATGAAGCGGCGGTGCAGGCACGGATTCTGCAGCAGCAACTGCTCGACGCCGAGGAGAAGAAGTTCAATTTGGGCGCATCGACTCCTTACGATGTGGTGGTCGAGCAGCGCGATCTGGCGACGGCGCAGGCGGCGGAGCTTTCGGCGCTGGCTTCATATCAAAGCGCGCGCATCAGCCTGGATCAGACGACAGGCGAGACGCTGGAGGCGAATCACGTTTCGCTGACCGAAGCGTTGACGGGGAAGATCTCGACTCCCTCCTCCCTGCCCCAGCCATTGCCGCCGGTTCCCGCGGGCCGGAAGTAGCGGCGGCTCGCGCAGGTTGAGAGAATTTTCTGCGCTGGAGCCGTTCCGGTTTGAAACGACGCGTCCCGATTTCGTGACGGAAACTGCGCGCTCGGCAGCTTGAGTACTGATTTAAAAAGAGTTCTGGTTTGGAAAACGATTTGCTATAGGCAGAGGCGTGAATTGTTTCGATGGACTCAAGCGCGGCGGGAAAACCCCTTCCACTGATGTTCTTCTTTAACTAACCCTCTGCTGACCCCAAAAACCTTCCAAATCCCCCCTCGCCGCCTTGAGTCTGAAAATTCCCCTGTCGAGGGCCACACTGGCGAGTTCGTCCGCGTCATCTTTTGCAGCGTGCGCAGATTGCTGTTGCTTGTTTTTCTCCTTGCGTCCTGTCGCGCGAGATCGAGTTCGCAGGATTTTCGGCGGAACGATTTTCGGCGGAACATGGATGCCGCTAAAGGCATTGCTTCCATACATGCCTCGGAAACTCAATTCCAGTTGCGGACCGGGAGATTCGGCAGCCTGGAAGAACTGCGCGTGGAACTTCCCGACGGATGGTCGTTCGCGCTCACGCCGACTGATTCGGGCTATACGATCTCGGCCCATCCGAAGGACGGGAACGGCCCAAGCTTCCTCAGCGATCAGACGGCGGTGGTTCGTCAGTGCCCGCGATCGACGGGGCCACGCGATTGTCCTGTAATCGCGGAACCTAACCCGGCGTAGCCGGAACCAAACAGGTCTG
>JASHSD010000733.1 GCA_030036985.1 Bryobacteraceae bacterium | reverse complement strand
TCAACGACGTGACCCTGAAACGGGGCGTCTACGTCGGCGACCTCAGCACTCTCTACAACTGGATCGACGCCGTGCGCAACGGGGACCAGACTCAGGGGCGCACCGTGACGATCACGCTCAACGACGAAAATGTCACGAGCCCGACTGTCGTGCGGACGTGGACACTCACGAATGCGCGGCCCATCAAACTCACGGGTCCAGCGCTGACGGGGAAAGGCACCGATGTCGCTATCGAAGAGATGGTGCTGATCTCCGAGCGCATCGTACAGGGTCCCGCATCTTAGCTGATCGGCCATGGCCACTACCACCACAACGCGTCTGCCCGGAATCCATTTCGAGACGGTGCCTGCCGCGCCGCCTGCGCTGTTGCCGCGCATGGATGTCGCGGGGTTCGCGGGATTCCTGCCTTCCGGGCCGATCGGCGTACCGTTCATGGTGGAAGATCCCGATCGCTTCCAGGATGTCTTCGGAACCGATCTCGAACTGGCATGGGACGCCACTCTCAACGAGATGCGGCTGGCGCAGACGCCTCCCGCCGTGCGCACGTTTTTTCGCAGCGGCGGACAACGGTGCTGGGTGTTGCGGCTGGCGAAATGCGCACTGTATAACCGATGGACCATTCCAGGGCTTCTGCAGGTCGACGCGACGGGGGGCTTGCATGCCGGTTGGGTGCTGGCCCGCTCGGAGGGCAGTTGGTCGGACGAACTGACGGTGAATGCGACGCTGCTGGAAAGCCCTCTGCCTCCGCAATCGTGGGGAACGGGGACGCTGCCCAATAATCCGGTCGGCTTGAATCCGGGAGACATGGCGCAGTTATATTTCCCCGCTACGCAAACGCTGGCGTACTTCGATTATTCGAGTTCGCAGTGGTTCTGGTTCGAAGCGGCGCTGCAGGCTTCATTATCGGCGCCGCCGGGCAGCATTTGGTCTCTCGGCGCGGGCACGGACACCCAAATTGCCTTCCTGAATTTCGCGATCCAGGCCACGCAGGGCGGGGCGTACGAGCTCGTGCTGGAGGTATCCCGGGCAACCGCGCTGACGATTCAGCCGGGGTCGTGGCTGCGGATGGAATTCGGCGCCCAGACCATGCTGGTGCAAGTCGAAAACATCGAAGCCGGACAGGGGACATCCGGTTCACCACCCGGCGACGAAACAGCCGCCCTGACGAGCACGTTGGCATGGTGGCAAGCGAAACCGGCAACGGCATGGGCCGCCAACCAGGGCGCGGCCGGCCAGGGACTCCTGCAGGCATCGGTGGTGACGTTCGAACTCTGGGCGTGGCCCGCCGGCGCCCCGGCGCAGACGATCGCGAATCTCGGGTTTTCCCCGGAAAATCCCCAGTACTGGGGATTGCTCCCAACCGATGCCGTGCTCTATGCGCCGGTCACCCAACTGGGGCCATTGCCTTGGGCCGATCTGGCGACGGCGATCGACAATCCGCGGTTTCCGTTGGCGGGGCCCACATCGACGGGGCTGGGGCTCCCGCTGGGGATGACCACGCTGGTAAACAGCGACTTCACGCAAGGCGCGACTCAGCCCGGAAGCTCGGCGCTGGAACGCGATGGGCTGACATCGTTCGACCAGACTCTGTTTATCGATCCCAATCTCATCGGCTCGACCTCGGCGACGCTGCTCCAGAACGCCTTCTATTGGCAGTATCAGGCGCCGAATGCCGGACCCCTCGGCGGTATATACGGTCTGCTGGGGACAGATGAAATCAGCATGATCGCGACGCCCGACGCGATTCACAACGGCTGGCAGCCGGCGACCGCGCAGACGGCGGTTTTTGCTGCGCCCGATCCGGTCTCTGTTTCGATCCCGGATGAGAGCGGGAACTATACGGTTTCGTGGACCCCCGCGCCTGGCGCGACCGGATACACGCTCGACGAATCGAGCGACCCGACGTTCGCGACGGGAGCGACTTCGAGCGACGCCGGCGCCGCGCTGTCGATGGCGCTTTCAAACGACACGCAGTGCCCTCTGGAACTCTACTACCGCGTCGCGGCGTACGGCTCCGCGGGCGACGGACCCTGGTCGGAGACCGCGAACGTGCAACTAGGTACGGGAGATTTCATTCCATGCGCCGTGCAGCCGCTTGGCGCTCCGCAACTCACCGTGCTTGAGGAAACCAACCGGATTCTTCTGAACTGGACGCCCGCTCCCGGTCCCGCGGATTCATTCACGCTACAGACCTCGGGCGATCCGCAATTCGGATCGGCGGACACGCTCTATCAGGGGCCGTTAACCAACTTTCAATACTGGACGACACCCGGTCCGCCGTCCTGGTTTCGCGTGAACGCGCAGCTCGGCGGGCAATCGGGCGCGTGGTCGAACACCGTCAACAGCACGCCCCCGGCGGTTTCGCCCTGGGCGGTCGTTCCCTTCCCCACATTCAGCCCGACGAGCGCCTTTACTCCCCCGCCGGTATTGATTGCGGTCCATCAGGCTCTGCTGGTGATGGCCGCGGCGCGCGGCGACCTGGTGGCGATTCTGAGCCTTCCCTATTCCTTCCGCGGAGCGGAGGCGGTCGCGTATCGGGCTCTTTTATCGAATCCGGATCCTTCGCCCTCGGCGCCCAGCTACGGTGCGCTTTACCATCCGTGGATCGTGATGCCCGATAACACGAACCCGCCGCCGCAGTCGTTGCGGAACCTCGTGCCGGATGGCGCCGTTTGCGGAGCGCTCGCCTCAACCGCATTGGGGCCGGGAGCCTGGATCGCAACGGCCAACGTGGCCGTGAGCAACGCCGTGGATCTCGTGCCCGCGCTCGACAGCAGTACGCCTTTGGCGTTCGCGGCCAACCAGATTAACCTGATCGCGCAGCAGCCGGAGGGGTTCATGATTACGACCCAGGACACGCTGATGCCCGACGGCGACCCGCTGGAACCGCTGAACGTGCGGCTGTTGCTGATCCTACTGAAGCGCCTCGCGCTGCGCGAGGGCGTGCGCTACGTATTCCGGACCATCTCGCCCACGTTCCAGCGTGCGGTGAACCGGCAATTCACGCAATGGATGCAGCTCTTGCTCGCGCGCGGCGCGTTTGCCGGAGCGGGCGCGCAGGATTCTTATCAGGTGATCACGGATGCCTCGGTGAACACGCAGAGTTCGATCGATCAGGGCCGTTTCATCGTGCAGTTGCTGGTGGCGCCCTCCGTACCCATGAGTTTTCTTACGGTGAA
>JASHSD010000732.1 GCA_030036985.1 Bryobacteraceae bacterium | reverse complement strand
GTGGGCCATTTCGGGCAGATGCTGCGGGCGCTGGATGAGATGAATGTCCGGGGCATGATCGTCGATCGCATTCGCGCGGGCGTGCCGTTTCTGGGCATCTGCCTCGGTCTCCAGGGGCTTTTCGAGAGCAGCGAAGAGGCGCCCGATCAACAGGGCCTGGGGATTTTCCCCGGACGTGTGAAGCGTTTCGACGACCGAGCCGCGCGCGTCCCGCATATGGGTTGGAATCAGTTGGATCTGGTGCGAGCTTCGCGTCTGCTCAAAGGTCTGCCGGAGCATCCCTATGTTTACTTCGCCCATAGTTACTACGTTCCTTTGGTCGAACAAACCGCGGCTTCCTGCACTTACTCGCTGCACTACACGGCGGTTCTCGAATCGGGGAACGTCTTCGGCGTGCAGTGCCATCCGGAAAAATCGGGACCGCTGGGTTTGGCTATTGTGCGGAATTTCATTGAGCTCGACAATCCGATGTGGGGCCAGGGCTTCGGCCCTGCAAGCCGGCCTTCGGGCCAGCCTGGGTCCGTAGATTAGATGCTGGCCAAACGAATCATCCCCTGTCTCGATGTCACGGCCGGCCGCGTCGTGAAAGGCGTCAATTTCATCAACCTGCGCGACGCCGGCGACCCCGTCGAACTCGCCGATCGTTACAACCAGCAGGGCGCGGACGAACTGGTCTTCCTCGACATTACCGCCTCCAGCGACGCCCGCGCGATCATGGCGGATGTGGTGGCTCGGACCGCGCGTAAGGTTTTTATCCCGCTTTCAGTCGGCGGCGGGATCCGGTCCGTTGCCGACGCCAAGCGCATTCTCATGTCGGGTGCGGACAAAGTTTCAGTGAATACAGCGGCGGTCCGGCGTCCCGAGCTGATTACGGAACTGAGCCAGGAGTTCGGCGCGCAGGCCGTCATTCTGGCGATCGATGCGCGCCGGCAAAGCCCGGGCAAGTGGCATGTCTACACCCGCGGCGGACGTGACGACGAAGGCATCGACGCCGTCCAATGGGCAGCGCGCGGGGAAGCGCTGGGCGCGGGCGAGATCCTGCTGACCTCGATGGACACCGACGGCGTCCAAACCGGCTTCGATTGCGAACTCACGCGCGCGGTTTCGCGCGCCACGCACATTCCGGTGATCGCGTCGGGCGGCGCGGGAACGCCGGAGCACTTCGCGCGCGTCCTCACCGAAGGCGAGGCCGACGCGGCGCTGGCGGCTTCGGTATTTCACTACGGCGCGTACACGGTGGGCGATCTGAAAGACTATCTGCAGCGCGAGAGAATTCCGGTGAGGCCAACGGTTTGATTATTCCGTGTATCGATCTGATGGACGGCAAGGTCGTCCAATTGGTGCAGGGGCGCGAGAAGGCGCTCGAAGCAGACAGTCCGGATGAAATGCTGCGCCGGTTCGCCGCCTTCCCGCAGATTCAGGTAATCGATCTGGATGCCGCGATGGGGCGCGGTGAAAACGATGCGCTGGTCGAGATGCTCGCGGCGAAAGCGGTGACGCGCGTCGGCGGCGGCGTGCGCACGGTCGAGCGGGCGCGGAAGCTTGTGAACGAGGGCGCGTTCCGCGTGATTGTGGGCACGTCGGCGTTCGGCGCCGCGGGGCCGGATCGCGAATTTCTGCGCAGCCTCGTCGACGCGGTCGGGCGCGAACGCATCGTGCTCGCGCTCGATTCGAAAGGCGGACGCATTGTGGTCAAAGGCTGGCAAGAAGCGACGCGGTTCACGGCCGAGGATGTCGTGCGCTCGCTCGAACCTTATTGCTCGGGTTTTCTTTGCACGTATGTCGATAAGGAAGGCATGATGCAGGGGACGGATCTCGATTGGTTTCGCCGCCTGCGTGAGGCAACGGAACTTGAGATTACAGCCGCGGGCGGAATCACCACGATCGACGACATCCGCGCGCTGGACCAGATGCGCATCCACGCGGCAGTCGGCATGGCGATTTATACTGGCCGCCTCGATCTGGCCAAGCTGATGTCCATGGCGCAGTAGCTTGTGGACACGCGACTTTAGTCGCGTAAGCCGGCCCGAAGGCCGGCTTGCAGGGCGGAAGCCCTGACCCCACATTCCTACCCCAGCAACGCGCGAATCGTCTCGATCGTATCAGCGTCTTCCGCCTTTTTATCCGTGCGCCATCGCGCCATGCGCGGAAAGCGCACCGCGATTCCCGACCGATGCCGCGGGCTCCTCTGAATACCTTCAAACGCCAATTCGAACACCAGTTCCGGCTTGACCTTCCGCACCGGTCCGAACCACTCGACTGTGTTCCGCCGGACCCACGCATCCACCTGCGCAATCTCTTCGTTCGTGAGACCCGAGTACGCCTTCGCAAACGGAACAAGCTCGCCGTTGTCCCACACGCCGAACGTATAATCCGTCAGCAGACTGGCGCGTTTTCCGTTGCCGGGCTGCGCGTAGATCAAAACGCAATCGACCGAATATGGTTGGATCTTCCATTTCCACCAGTCGCCGCGCCGCCGTCCGACGCGATACGGCGAACCCCGGCGCTTCAGCATGAAACCTTCCACGCGCCGGTCGCGCGATTGGCCGCGCAGTTCCGCCAACTCGCCCCAACTCCCGAACGGAACTTCCGGCGAAAGGATCAGACGCTCGCCGATCAACGTTTCCAGCTCCGCCCGGCGCCGCTCGATCGGCCATTCGCGAACGTCCTCGCCATGCCATTCCAGCAGATCGTACGCAAGCAGCACCACCGGCACATCGGCCAGAATCTTCGCGCCAAGCGCCTTCCTGCCGATGCGCCGCTGCATCTGCGCGAACGGCAGCGGCAGACCGTCTTTCCACGGAAGGATCTCGCCATCGATCACTGTGCCCTCCGGCAGCGAATCGCCGACGGCCTTCAACTCGGGGAAGCGATCGGTCACCAGCTCCTCGCCGCGCGACCAGATGAACGTCTGTCCGGCGCGCCGAATCATCTGCGATCGAATGCCGTCCCATTTCCACTCGGCGATCCAATCGGCCGCATCTCCCAACTGCGACGGCTCGCCTTCGATGGGATATGCGAGAAAGAACGGATAAGGCCGGCTGACATCGGAATCCGCCGCCTCGGTCGAGACCAGCCGCGCATAAAACGCGGCATCCGGCTGCCAATCGCCCATGAGCCGATGCGAAACCACCTCGGTGGTCAACCCGGTGAATTGCGCGAGCGCGCGCACCACCAGGTTCTGCGAAACGCCCACGCGGAATTCGCCGGTGATGAGTTTGTTCCAGACGAAGCGCTGCGGCTCGTCCATTTCGCGCCACGCCCAAACCAGCGAATCGCGGTCAAGCGCCAGCAGACGCTCTTCGATCCAGTAATGCAGCGGCTTGTCGGTGGAAGCGACCGGGTCCGCCAGCAGCAGCGCGATGGTCTCGGCCAGATCGCCGACCGCGGAATAACAGTCGCCGAAAATCCATTCGGGAACGCCCGCTTCGGCAATCGCCCACTCGACCAAATCGCGCGACGCAATCAGGCGTTTGATGCGCCGGCCGATCAGAAAATGAATCGCCCAGGCTGCGTCCCCAGGCGCGGCGGCGCGAAAATAATCGACCAGCGCTTCGATCTTCTCGTTCGTCTTCGTGGTTTCGTCGAGCGCGGTGTAGAGGCGGGTGAACAGCTTCATTCATCCGCCTCCTCGCCGCGTTCGAAATGCGCTTCGAGCACGCCCGCGCGCATGCCTTCTGCCTCCAGCCAACGGACAAGCGGGGTTCGATATCCATGGCTCACCAGAACGCATTCCGCGCCTGATTCCCGAACCGCCGTGCGGATGCCGGTCCAGTCGGCATGATCCGAAAATACGAACCCACGGTCGATGGATCGCCGCCGGCGCGTTCCCCGAATGCGCATCCAGCCGGAAGCCAGCGCCGTCGAAACAGGGCCGAAGCGCTTCACCCATGCGGTTCCATGAACGGCGGGCGGCGCGATCACGAGCGCGCGGGAAAAATCCGACGGTTCCGCGCATTCCGGCAGTTCCACGCCGCTCGCGCGATAAACGCGATTCATCCGCTCCACGGCCTCGTGGCAGAAGATCGGCCCGATCTCCGTATCCAGCGCGGCTAATATCCGCTGGGCTTTTCCCAACGGATTCGCGAACAGCACGCTGCATTTCTCCCGGGCCTGGTTCGCGCGCCACCACTCCTGGAT
>JASHSD010000731.1 GCA_030036985.1 Bryobacteraceae bacterium | reverse complement strand
GAGCAGCATCACCGTTAACGTGCCCAGCGGGGCGACCACGGGCCACGTGGTCGTGACGGTCGGCGGGGGGGCCAGCAACGGCTTAAGCTTCACAGTCGTAGGCGCAGGGCCGCCGACCAATGCAGCAATATTCTTCGTCGCCCCTACGGTTGGTGCTGCGTGCCTGGCTGTGGGGACCGCCTCGTCAGGGACTGCTTCCAAGTAGAATACTGGTTTCCGTTTCCCCGGCGAATGCAGTTTGCCGAGCATCCCACGTTTACGGTGGCGGCTGAACCAATGCCGGGATCGGGGGACCGCATCCGATTAGAATCGACACGGCCACAAGAGCGTGGCTCTCATGGGCTGCGGTATAGAACGCGCCGGACTCAAGCGCCACCTCTATATTGAATTGATCATTGATCGCCGGCGGGAATCGCATATGTTCTGAACGGCACATTCCTAAACCATGCGTAGCACACACATCTCCACCCCTACCCCAACATCTTGTGGATTTTCTGAGTAGAACCCATCCTGCGGTATATTTGCTACTTTACTTCCAACGGAACCAACGGTAGTATGGTGACGTATCAAAGCCACCGGCAGGAATTGAGGCGCCCATTTGCTGAAACTGAGGAAAGTCGAACTCCAGGGTTTTAAGTCGTTTTGCGACCGCACCGAGCTGCGCTTCAACGGCGGCGGCATCGCGGCCGTCGTGGGTCCGAACGGATGCGGCAAGTCGAACCTCAGCGACGCCATCAGTTGGGTGCTGGGCGAACAATCCGCCCGCAGTCTCCGCGGCGCGCGCATGGAGGACGTGATCTTCGCCGGCACCAAATCGCGCAAGCCGGTCGGCATGGCGTCGGTCACCATGGTCTTGGTCGATCCCGTGGCGCAGGCCGCCCCGCCGCCCGCGCCCGAGGCCCCCGCCGTCGTCACCAACGAAGGCGAAGCGCCGAAGGTCCACGAAATCCCGCACCAGGCGGCGAAGCCGGGCGAAATCACCATCACCCGGCGCCTGTTCCGCTCCGGCGAAAGCGAATACCTGATCGACGGCCGCCAGGCGCGTCTGCGCGACATTCAGGACATCTTCATGGGCAGCGGCCTCGGCCCGGAAAGCTACGCCATCATCGAGCAGGGGCGCATCGGGCAGATCCTTTCCTCGAAGCCGCAGGACCGCCGCGCCGTCATCGAAGAGGCCGCCGGCATCACCAAATACAAGAGCCGGCGCCGGCTTGCCGAAGCCAAGCTCGAAAGCTCGAAGCAGAACCTCGCGCGCGTGTTCGACATTCTCGAAGAAGTCACCCGCCAGGTCAATTCGCTCAAGCGCCAGGCGTCGAAGGCGAAGCGCTATCAGGAGCTGAAGGGCGAACTGGAAGGCCAGCTGCGCACGGTGCTCGCCGGGCGGTACGTTTCGCTCAAAGCGGAAACCGAAAAGGCCGCCGCGGCGCTGGAAGCCGCTTCCGCCGAGCTGAAGGACCTCACCGTCCAGGCCGCCGATAACGATGCCGCCCGCCAGAAAGCACAGGAGGTTTTCTACGCCCTCGAAGCGCACCTGACCGACGCGCGCAAGCAACTGGCGGAGATGAATCTCGAAGCCCAGCGCACCAAGGGCCGCCTCGAAAACCAGGTGCAGGAGGCGTCGAACATCGAGCAGCGCATGGCGCGCGCCGATCGGGAATCGAGCGACCTCGAAGGCCGCATCGCGCACAACGAAACCGAGTGCGCGGCGCTCGCGCAAAGCGTGGCGGCGCTGGAGCGGGAGATGCAGGAGGTCCGCACCGGGCTGCTCGAAAAGAACGGCGCGCGCGACGCCATCCAGACGCGTGTGCGCGAGGCCGAGAAGGCGATCGACGCGGCCCGCACCGCGATTCTGCGGCTGCTGGGCGAAGCTTCGACCATCAGGAATCAGATCGCGCAGGCCGATACATATCTCGCGGGCATCGAGCGCGAACGGGCGCGCGTACAGAAAGAGGAAGAAATCGCCGCGGTCGAGATCGAACGGCTCGCGGGCGTGAAGCGGCAGCTTTCCGAGCGCATCGCGCAGCGCCAGATGGAAATTCAGAGCGTGGTCACGGATCGCCGCCAGACCGAAGAAGGCCTGGCTGAGAAACGTAAGATGTCGGTCGAGCTGCGGCAGCAGATCGATCAGCTTCGCGCCGAATGTTCGCGTCTGCGCGCCAAGCGCGAATCGCTCGAAAATATCCTCTCGCATCACAGCTACACCACGGAATCGACGAAGAAGCTGCTGACCGCGATCGAAAACGGACGCGCGGGCCAGTTCCGTCCCGAAGGCGTGCTGGCCGATTTCATCGAAGTCGATCCGGCATGGGAGCGCGCGGCGGAAGAGTTCCTGCACGACGAACTCGAATACGTGGTGGTGAAGGATTGGTCGCAGGCCGAGCAGAGCATGCAGCTGCTGCGTGCGGAACTGGAAGGCCGGGCGACATTCCTTGTCGAAGGCGGTCCGCTGCCGGAAGAGACGCAATCGACACGAACTCCCGACCTGCCGCGTCTCGCGGATCAGATCAATTTCACCAACGGCCTCTCGGGCCAAACGCGCAACCTGCTGCCGCGCCTTTCCGGCTGCTGGCTGGCCAACGATCGGGAGCAGGCGCGCGCCATGGCGGAGGCGTATCCCGACCGCTATTTTC